>CAYMRW010000219.1:0-4780 GCA_964392825.1 uncultured Rhodobacterales bacterium | reverse complement strand
GAACGCCGTGCAGATCGCCGAGCTGCTCGGAAACCGCGTGCTGCAGAAGGCCTGACCGCGCTGCCACACGTATCGGCATGGCGGGCACGCATCTCGGCCGCAGGGATCCTCGCTGCCGTCCTCGGCACTGCCGCTTCGGCGCAGGACCTTGCGGGCTTTCCGCCGCCGACGGAAAGCCAGGCGTCCGTTTTCGCCGGGCTCCACGTCGCAAATGTCTGGCAGGATGCGTTCTTCAGGCCCGCGCAGCTCGAATGGGGCGACGCCGGGATGGTCGGGATTGCCTACGGCCGCAACTGGCAGATCGGCGCCTCGCGCTTTTCGTGGGGCTACGAGGTGCAGGCCGTCAGCCAGTTCGGCAGCCAGCAGCATCTCGAGTTCAACGCGCCGGTGATGATCCGCTATCACGTCACGCCCCGGGTACCGCTCTTCCGCAGCCTGGCGTTCGGGCTGGGGCCGTCGCTCGCGACGGCGGTGCCCGAGTACGAGATCGAGACGCGGGGCGACAGCCAGCGACTCCTCGCCTACTGGCTGCTCGAGGCGGAGTTCGGCCGGCCGGACTGGCGGAACACGATCTTCACGCGGCTGCACCACCGCTCGGGCGCCTTCGGCACGGTCGCGAGCGCCGGCGCCTCGAACGTGATCACGTGGGGTCTGCGCCACCGCTGGTGACCGGCCGGGCCGGACTCACGATGCCGGGGGCGGGGCGGTGCTGGCGCGGATGGCGAGGTCTACCGGCAGAACCTCCATCTCGCGGGCGTCCTCGCCGGCGAAAAGACGCAGGAGCTGCGTCGCCGCCCGGCGGCCGATCTCCGCGCGCGGCTGGTGGACGGTCGTCAGGGACGGGATGAAATGCCGCGAAATCTCGATGTCGTCGAAGCCGACGACGGACACGTCGCGCGGCACCTCGATGCCCGCCGCGGCGCAGGCGGCGATGAAGCCCATGGCGATCTCGTCCGAGGCGCAGAAGACGCCGGTCGGACGGTCCGCAAGCGCCATCCAGCGCCGCGCGGCGCCGGCGCCGGCCTCGAGGCAGAAGGCGCCGTCGATGACGAGGCCGCCAGGGGCGATCCGCCGGAACCCTGTCAGGCGTTCCCTGCTCAGGACGTTCGGCCGCGGCCCGGACACGTGCGCCAGCCGCGAATGGCCCAGGCACACGAGATGCTCCGCCGCAAGGCAGGCGGCGGCGGCGTTGTCGATCCGGCAGCCGGGCGTCGGCAGATCCGGCATCCACTCGCAGGCGGTGACGAGCGGCAGGCCGATCGCCGTGATCAGATCGCGCGGCTGATTGCCGTCGAGGAGGATGACGCCGTCGGCGCGACCGTCATGCGCGAGGTCGGCGAGACGCGCGTCGCCGCGCACGGTGTCGGCGACCTGGACGGTGAGCCCCGCCTCGGCGCAGACATCGCCGATCGCCGCCAGGATGGCGCTGAAGAACGGGTTCGCAAGGTTCGGCACCAGGACCAGCACGGCGCCGGCGCGGGCCCGACGCAGGTCCTGCGCCGCCCGGTTCACGCGGTAGCCGCTCTGCCGCACCGCCTCCATGACGCGGTCCCGCGTCTCGGTCCCGACCGTCGCCGGGGCGGCGAGCGTCCGGCTGACCGTCGCCGTCGAGACGCCGGCCAGGCGCGCCACCTCCCTGATCGTCGTCCGCGCCATCCGCTTTCCTCCGGCCAGACCTCTTGACGGTGGGCGCCGACTTGCGCAAGGCTTCCATGTAATCGTTTACATCGGCCCGGAACGAGGCCGAGCGGCGATGCAGGGAGGAGACGGCATGCGCACCCTCAAGGGCCCGGCGCTTTTCCTGGCGCAGTTCGCCAGCGACCAGAGCCCCTTCGACACGTGGGACGGGATCACCCGATGGGCCGCCGATTGCGGCTATGTCGGCGTTCAGGTGCCGAGCTGGGACGCGCGCCTTTTCGATCTCGATGCGGCGGCAGGATCGAAGGACTGGTGCGACGCGTTCGCCGGCAGGGCGCGCGAGAACGGCATCGAGATCACCGAGCTTTCGACGCACATGCAGGGGCAGCTTGTCGCCGTCCACCCGGCCTACGACCGGGCGTTCGACGGGTTCGCTGCGGCGGAGGTCCGCGGCGATCCCGCGGCGCGGCAATCCTGGGCGGTCGATCAGGTGACGAAGGCGCTTCGGGCGTCGCGCAATCTCGGCCTCACTGCGCAGGCAACGTTCTCGGGCGCGCTCGCATGGCCCTACGTCTATCCTTGGCCGCAGCGGCCCGCTGGCATGATCGACGCGGCGTTCGAGGAGCTTGCGGCGCGCTGGCGTCCGATCCTGGACGTGGCCGACGAGGTGGGCGTCGATCTCTGCTACGAGATACACCCGGGCGAGGACCTGCACGACGGAGTGACCTTCGAGATGTTCCTCGACCGGGTCGGCGGCCATCCGCGCGCCCGCATGCTCTACGACCCGTCGCACTACGTTCTGCAACAGCTCGACTATCTCGCCAATCTCGACCTCTACGCCGACCGGATCGGCATGTTCCACGTCAAGGATGCCGAGTTCCGGCCGACGGGGCGGCAGGGCGTCTATGGCGGTTATCAATCCTGGGTGGACCGTGCCGGCCGATTCCGCTCCCTCGGGGACGGGCAGGTCGACTTCGGGGCGATCTTCTCCAAGCTCGCGGCGACGGATTTCGACGGCTGGGCGGTGGTCGAGTGGGAGTGCGCCCTGAAGCATCCCGAGGACGGCGCCCGCGAGGGGGCGGCGTTCGTCCGCGACCACATCATTCGAGTTACCGAACAGGCCTTCGACGACTTCGCCGCAGGCGGCGCCGACGCCGCCGCCAATCGCGCCGTGCTGGGTCTTGACCGATGATCGCTTCATCTTTCCACAAATATCCCCGCCGGAGGCATCGCCCGGAGGGCGATCCATGGACCTTCGGTGCCTCCGGCGGGGATATTTTGAGAAAGATGAAAGGATGTCCGTGGCAGAGGCGTCCCGCGGTACAGGCTGGGAAGCCGATGGCCGCGAAAGGTGAAGGCGCTCCGTCCCCGCGTGGGGCGGAGCGTCCCGCGCCGGGCATGCCAGTGTGAGCCGGTTCGGGGGTCGCACGGGGCCGATCCGGCTCGGCATGGTGGGCGGCGGCGAGGGGGCGTTCATCGGCGCGGTCCACCGTCTCGCGGCACGGATCGACGGGCGCTACGAGTTCGCGGCCGGGGCGTTGTCCTCGACGGCGGAGCGGTCGCGGGCCTCAGCCACGGCGCTTGGCCTCGACGCCGACCGCGCCTACGGCAGCTTTGGGGAGATGGCCGCCGCGGAGGCGGCGCGCGACGACGGCATCGAGGCGGTGGCGATCGTCACCCCGAACCACGTCCACCGCGCCGCCGCCGAGGCGTTCCTGTCCCGCGGCATCCACGTGATCTGCGACAAGCCGCTGGCCTCGACCACCGGCGACGCGGAGGCGCTGACGCAGGCGGTCGCTGCTGCGTCCGAGGCCGGCATCGTCTTCGTGCTGACCCACAACTACTCGGGCTATCCGCTGGTCCGGCAGGCGCGGGAGATGGTCTCGCGCGGCGATCTCGGCACCATCCGCGTGGTTCAGGTGGAGTATCCGCAGGACTGGCTCGCCGAAGATCTCGAGAGCACCGGACAGAAGCAGGCCGGCTGGCGGACGGACCCGGCGCGTTCGGGGGCCGGGGGTGCCACCGGCGACATCGGCACCCACGGGTTCCATCTCGCGGGCTTCGTCACCGGGCTCAAGGCCACGCGGCTCGCTGCGGACCTGACCGCCTTCGTTCCTGGACGGCGCGTCGACGACAACGGCCACGTGCTTCTACGCTACGAGGGCGGTGCCAGGGGCATGCTCTGGTGCAGCCAGGTCGCGCCCGGGCACGAGAACGCGCTGCGCCTGCGGGTCTTCGGCGAGGCGGGGGGGCTCGACTGGTCTCAGGAGAACCCGAACGCGATGCGCTTCACGCCGCTCGGCGAGTCGACGCGGACCCTGACCCGGAACGGTGCCGGTGCCACCGAGGGCAATCTCGCGGCCAGCCGGATTCCGGCGGGCCACCCCGAAGGGTACCTTGAGGGGTTCGCCAACATCTACGGCGACGCGGCCGAGATGATCCTCGCGGCGCGGGACGGCGTTCGCGTCTCGACGCTCGCGCCTACGGTGGAGGACGGTCTGGTCGGGGTCCGCTTCATCGACGCCTGCGTCCGCTCGTCGGCAGCCGACGCCGTCTGGGTGGAGCTTTGAGCGCCGGGCCGATCCTCTGGCTCGACCGGGCCGACCGGCATTTCGGGCCGGTGCAGGTCCTCTTCGGCGTCGACTTCGCCTTGGCGCCCGGCCGCGTCCATGCCCTCATCGGAGAGAACGGCGCCGGCAAGTCGACGGCGATGAAGATGCTCGCGGGCTACCTCGCGCCGACGGGCGGCCGCGTCGGCATGGCCGGGGTCGAGCCTGGGCCGGGGAACACGCCCTTCGCGGGGCCGCAGGCGGCCGAGGCCATGGGCGTGGTGATGATCCACCAGGAACTGAACCTCGCCGAGCAGCTCAGCGTAGAGGAGAACCTGTTCCTCGGCCGCGAACTGAAGCGCGGCTGGCGCCTCAACCACGCCGCCATGCAGGCCGAGGCGCGGCGCTTGCTTGACCTTCTCGAGACGCCGGTCGATCCGCGCACCCGCGTTCGCGCGCTCTCGGTCAGCGAGAAGCAGATGGTCGAGATCGCCCGGGCGCTCGGCCGCGACGCCCGCGTCATCGTCATGGACGAGCCGACGGCGGTCCTGACCGAGCGGGAGGCCGAGGTCCTGTTCCGGCAGATCGAGCGG
>CAYMRW010000218.1:0-4788 GCA_964392825.1 uncultured Rhodobacterales bacterium | reverse complement strand
TGCCCTCGGGCCTCGTCAACCTCGGTCTCGACCTGCGCGGCGGCGCCCACCTGCTCGCCGAAGTGCAGGTCGAGGACGTCTACGCCGACCGGATCGACAACACCTGGCCCGAGGTCCGCGACGCCCTCAGAGATGCCCGCGACACGGTGGGCACGATCCGCCGCCAGCCGTCGCCCCCGGACGAGCTCCGCGTCGCCATCGGCAATCCCGAGGCGATGCCGCGGGCCCTCGAGATCGTGCGCGGGCTGGCCCGGCCGATCGTCTCGCTGACCGGCGTCGGCGGAAACGACATAGAGGTCGCGGGGTCGGGCGGCGAGATCGTCGTGACGCTGTCCGAGGCCGAGCGGCAGGCGACCGACGACCGCACCGTGCGCCAGAGCCTCGAGATCATCCGTCGCCGCATCGACGAGGTCGGCACCCGCGAGCCCACGATCCAGCGTCAGGGCGCCGACCGCATCCTGATCCAGGTGCCGGGCGTCGGCTCGGCTGCCGAACTCAAGGCCCTGATCGGCACGACGGCGCGGCTGACCTTCCATCCCGTCGTGTCGCGGACGACCGACGCCGACGCCGATCCGGGCGGCCGCAACGTCAAGCTCCCTTCGCTCGACGAGGCGGGCACGTTCTATGTGCTCGAGCCCTCGCCGGTCGTGACCGGGGAGGAGCTGGTGGACGCGCAGCCCGCCTTCGACCAGAACGGCCAGCCGGCCGTCAATTTCCGCTTCAACCCCTCGGGCGCGCGCAAGTTCGGCGACTACACCGCCGAGAACATCGGCTCGCCCTTCGCCATCGTCCTCGACGAGGAGGTGATCTCGGCGCCGGTGATCCAGAGCCACATCCCCGGCGGATCGGGCATCATCACCGGCAACTTCAGCGTCGAGGAATCGACCGACCTCGCCGTGCTGCTGCGCGCCGGTGCCCTGCCGGCCGAGCTCACGTTCCTCGAGGAACGCACGATCGGGCCGGAGCTCGGCCAGGACAGCATCGAGGCTGGACGCCTTGCGTGTCTTGTCGCGCTCGTGGCCCTGCTCGTCATCATGGTCGCCTCATATGGCCTCTTCGGCGTTATCGCGAACGTGGCGCTGTTGCTCAATCTCGCGATGATCTTCGGCGTCCTCTCCGCGATCGGCGCGACCCTGACGCTGCCCGGCATCGCCGGCATCGTGCTGACCATCGGCATGGCGGTCGATGCCAACGTGCTGGTGTTCGAACGCATCCGCGAGGAACTGAAGACAGCGCGGGGCCCGGCGCGCGCCATCGAGCGCGGCTACGAGAAGGCGCTGTCGGCCATCGTTGACGCAAACATCACTACGTTCCTGATCGCGACGATCCTGTTCTTCATGGGGGCCGGGCCGGTGCGCGGCTTTGCCGTCACGCTCGGCATCGGTATCCTGACATCCGTCTTCACCGCGATCTTCGTCACCCGAACCATCATCGTGACGTGGTTCGAGCGGCGGCGCCCGCGGGCGATCGAGGTGTGACATGCGACTGAAGCTCGTTCCCGACGACACCAGCATCGACTTCTTCCGCTACGCGCGGGCGACGTTCGGCGCGTCGATGGTGGCGATGATCCTCGCGCTGGCCGCCTGGCTGATCATCGGGCTGAACTTCGGCATCGACTTCCGCGGCGGGACCACGATCCGGACCGTCGGCGAGGCGCCGGTCGACGTGGGCGCCTACCGCTCGGCATTGCAGCCTCTCGATCTCGGCGACGTCTCGATCACCGAGGTCTTCGACCCCGCCTTCGGCGCCGGCGAGAACGTCGCCATGATCCGCGTCCAGGCGCAGGAGGGCGAGGAGAGCGTCTCGCCCGAGGTGATCAGCGCGATCCGCGCGGCCTTGCAGGAGGTCGCGCCGGGCCTCGAGTTCCGCTCGGTCGAATCCGTGGGGCCGAAGGTCTCAGGCGAGCTCGTGCGCAGCGCCATCATCGCCGTCGCGATGTCGATGGGGCTGATGATGGTCTACATCTGGCTCCGCTTCGAATGGCAGTTTGCGCTAGGTGCAGTCGCCGCGCTCCTGCACGACGTGCTTCTGACCATCGGCGTCTTCGCGGTCCTGCAGATCCGCTTCGACCTTGCCACGATCGCCGCGCTCCTGACGATCATCGGCTATTCGATCAACGATACCGTCGTCATCTTCGACCGCGCGCGCGAGAACTTGCGCAAGTTCAAGCAAAAGCCGCTCCGCGACGTCCTCAACCTGTCGGCCAACGAGACGCTGTCGCGCACCGTGATGACCACGGGCACGACGCTGATCGCGCTGCTGGCGCTCCTCATCTTCGGCGGCGACGTGATCCGCGGGTTCGTCTTCGCCATCTTCTTCGGGGTGATCGTCGGCACCTACTCCTCGATCTACATGGCAAAGAACATCGTGCTGATGCTGGGCGTGAAGCGGGACTGGTCGAAGCCCGACAAGACCGAGGGCAACCAGTTCGCCAACATCGACGCCTGACGCGCACCGCATCCGGGCATTTGCCGGGGCGGCGGCACGGCCTAAGCTTTCTCCCATGCGCATGAACGAAGTCACCGAGTTCGCGGGCCTGCCGATCGACGGATACGGTCCCGGCTTCTTTCGCATCGCCGGAACGCCGCATCCGGCGCCGCTCGCCGTCCTGCCGTCGGGCCTGGTCGACTGGGCGGGCTACGACGATCCCGGTCCACTGATCGCGCGCGCCGACGAGATCGACATCCTGTTCGTCGGCACGGGGCCCGAGACGCGACACCTTCCGGTGGGCTTCCGGACCCTGCTCGAGGAGGCGGGCATCGGGATTGAGGCTGCGGCGTCGCCGGGCGCCTGTCGCACCTACAACGTGCTCCTGAGCGAAGGGCGCCGCGTCGGCATCGCCCTGATGCCCGTCTGAGCCGGTCGGCACTTTCCGCGGTCGGTCACGACCGATAACAGGGGCCATGCTCTCCGTCGACGGATTGACCTGTACGCGCGGCGGCCTGCCGGTGATCGAGGGCGTGTCGTTTCGCCTGGATCCGGGCGAGGCCCTCGTTCTGCGCGGTCCGAACGGCTCGGGCAAGACCACGCTCCTGCGCACGCTCGCCGGGCTGCAGTCTGCGGCCGCGGGCACCGTCGCGGCGCCGCCCGAGGGGGTCGCCTATGCCGGACACGCGGACGCGGTGAAGGCGACGCTGACGGTGGCGGAGAACCTGGCGTTCTGGGCGGCCGTGCACGGCGTGCGCGATATCGAGCCCGCGCTCGGGACATTCGGCCTCGCCGCCCTCGCCGAGCGACAGGCGCAGCACCTCTCGGCGGGCCAGCGGCGGCGTCTGGGCCTCGCTCGACTGGTCCTGACGGGGCGGCCGATCTGGGCGCTCGACGAGCCGACCGTGTCGCTCGACGCCGCGTCGGCCGGCCGTTTCGCCGCCTGCCTGCGGGGGCATCTTGGCGACGGCGGCATCGCGATCGTGGCGACCCATGTCGACCTCGATCTCGACGCGGCCGAGCTCGACATGACCCGCTTCGCCGCCCGGGCGCCGCTCGACGGGTTCGACGCGGCCTTCGCGTGAGGGCGGTCGTCGTCCGCGACCTGCGCCTCGCCATTCGCGCCGGCGGCGGGTTCGGGCTCGCCCTCGGGTTCTTCCTCGTGCTGACCGTCCTCGTGCCGCTCGGGGTCGGCCCCCGCGCCGAACTCCTGGCGGCCATCGCCCCCGGCATCCTCTGGGTCGCATCGCTTCTCGCCGTGCTCTTGTCCCTCGACCGTGTCTTCGCCCTCGACCGCGAGGACGGCTCGCTCGACGCCCTCGCGGTGTCGCCGCTGCCGCTCGAGGCGCTGGTGATCGCCAAGGCCGCGGCGCACTGGCTCACGACCGGGCTGCCGCTTACGTTCGCGGCACCGCTCCTGGCGCTGATGCAGGGCCTGCCAACCGCGGGGCAGCCGTGGCTTGTCGCGACGCTGCTTCTCGGCACGCCGGCGCTCTCGATGATCGGCACGTTCGGCGCGGCGCTGACGGTCGGTCTCAGGCGCGGCGGGCTGCTGCTGTCGCTGCTGGTGCTGCCGCTCTATGTGCCGACGCTGATCTTCGGCGCGGAGGCGGTACGCCGGGGGGCGGACGGGCTCGCCGCGGCCACGCCGACGCTCCTGCTCGCCGCGATCTCCCTCGGCAGCGTCGCGCTGCTGCCCTTCGCGGCGGCCGCGGCCCTGCGCGTCAATCTGCGCTGACGCCGCTCGCGCCCAAGTGGGTTGAGGGCTCGCCCGCAAGGTCGTAGATGCCGAAGGCATGTCGATCTGGTCCTTCGCAAATCCGGCCCGGTTCATGGACTGGTCGGGTCGCGTAACGCCCGCCCTGGGCGCGATCGCCGGGGCCTGCCTCGTCGCCGGCCTCGCCTGGGGCTTCTTCTTCACGCCGGACGACTACAGGCAGGGGTCGACCGTCAAGATCATCTATCTGCACGTGCCGTCCGCGCTCATGGCGATCAACGGCTGGTTGATGATGCTGGTCGCCTCGCTGATCTGGCTAATCCGCCGCCACCATGTGAGCGCGCTCGCCGCCCGTGCCGCGGCGCCCGTCGGGCTGACGATGACGCTCGTCGCGCTGGTCACCGGCGCGGTCTGGGGGGCGCCGATGTGGGGCACGTGGTGGGCATGGGATCCGCGGCTCACCTCGTTCCTCATCCTGTTCCTCTTCTATCTCGGCTACATCGCCCTCTGGGAGGCGGTGGAGGACCCGGACACCGCCGCCGACCTGACCTCGGTGCTCTGCCTCGTCGGCTCAATCTTCGCCGTCCTCTCGCGCTACGCGGTGCTGTTCTGGAACCAGGGGCTGCACCAGGGCGCGTCGCTGT
>CAYMRW010000217.1:0-4815 GCA_964392825.1 uncultured Rhodobacterales bacterium | reverse complement strand
TTGTCGCGGCTGATCGAAGCCTCGCCACGGGAGTTCTCGACGCGGTCGAGATAGGCCTCGACCTCGTCGCCGACCTTGATCTCGGGGGCCTCGCCCGGGTTCGAGAATTCCTTGAGGTCGACGCGGCCTTCCATCTTGTAGCCGACGTCGATGATGGCCTGACCCGCCTCGATGGCGAGCACCCGGCCCTTGACCACCGACCCCTCGTCCGGCGTGTCGATTTCGAGGCTTTCGTTCAGGAGGGCCTCGAACTCCTCCATGGATGTGTTCTGCGCCATGTGGCTTTGCGTTTCCTTCTGGTCGTTCGGTTTCACTGGCCAGGCGGTTGTGTCCGCCGGTCTTTGGTCAGGTGTGCGCCACGTCATGAACGAAATCAGGGCCGGACGTTTCTCCGACCCTGCCCGATCCGCCTGTCCACGGCCGTGACCGCCGTTTCGACGGGGCGGTCTATAGCGGGCCCGGCCGGATCCCGCAAGCGTGTCTCCTGCCCCCGGTGCGAGGCGCTGTTGCCCGCCACGGTCTTCTTCCCCTAGCCTGAGGGAACAGTCGGGAGGCGGATCGCATCGCCAGCTTTCGCAGCTTCAAGGACCGGAGCTGGGGCGCCTATCAGGCGACCGCGCAGGCGCTTGCCCGTGCGCCGACACCGATCGGCCGTCTCGGCTTCTCCTCGCTCGTTCGGCTGGCCTGGACCGCCTACCTGCCTCCCGGAAGCGCCACGCGGCAGACCATCGCCGCGCTCGCCCAAGTGACGGGCCAGAGATCGCCGCGGCAGCTCTTTGCCGCGCTTCTTGCGCGGATGGCGCTCGGCGCCTGGCTCGCGGAGCGGCTGCGGGCGCGGCCGAACATCGGCGGCGCCATGCCGCTGCACCTCCCCGAGCCTGCACGACTGGACGCTCTCGCGGGCGGCTCCGGCGGCATCCTCGTCACGCCGCACACCGCGGCGACGCTGCCAATGGTGCAGGGCCTGGGGCGGCGGTACCCGGTGACCCTCCTCGTCAGGACCACGCGCGACCGCCGGCGGTCCGCGTCGCAGCACGCCTACTACGCGTCCCTCGGCTGCGAGATCGTCGACGCCCGCGGCGCCGGTGGGGCAGCGGTCGCGCGAAAGCTGGTGCGGGCGCTGAGGGCGGGGCACCTGATCATCGGGATGGGCGACCTGATCGCGTCTCCTCCGGCGGCATCGGCCCGGGACGGCGCGACCGAACTCTTCGCCGCCGAGGCCTTCGGGCAGACCGTGGGCGTCGTCGGGTGGCCCGCGCGCTTCGCGCGGAACGCCCGCGTGCCGCTCGTGCCCGCGATCGCCGTCTTCGATGCCGGGAGGATCGTCCTGCATCTCGGTCCCGAGGCGCGCGGCGACGACCCCGCCTCTGTGACGCGGAGCTGGTTCTCCGCCATGCTGGATCTGATCCGGGATCATCCGGAGGACTGGCTCTTCGCCCTCGACCGCCGCTGGTCGCGTGTCCTGACCATGGCGGCCGAGGGCATGCCGACGACGGCCGAACCCGAGTCCCGGGCCTCCTCGTCCGCCTAGGACCCGGCCCGGCCGCGCGCCGCCTCGACCACCTCGATGGCACGCGCCGCGGCCTCCTCGATGCTGAGGCGCGATGTGTCGAGGATGCACGCATCGTCCGCGGGCCGCATCGGGGCGGCATCCCGCCCGGCGTCGCGCGCATCGCGGGCCTTGAGGTCGGCCAGCACCGCCGCCTCGGAAAGTCCGGGCGACCCGTCCCGCAGCTCCAGCCAACGCCGATGCGCCCGCGTCGCGTCGTCGGCGGTGACGAACAGTTTCACCTCCGCCTCGGGGCAGATCACCGTGCCGATGTCGCGCCCGTCGAGGACGGTGCCGCCCGGGCGCCGCGCCATGTCGCGCTGGAACGCCAGGAGTGTCGCCCGTACCTCGGGCATGGCGGCCACGCGGCTCGCCTCCTGCCCGACCTCGGCGGTGCGCAGGCCGGCGCCGGCGAGGTCGTCGGGACCGAGCGCACGCGCTGCGGCAACCGGATCCTCCCCGGCAAGGACCCGGCGGGCGGTGGCGCGGTAGAGAAGCCCCGTGTCGAGGTGCAGGTAGCCGAAGCGCCCGGCCACCGCCCGGGCGATCGTGCCCTTGCCGGCCGCCGCCGGCCCGTCGATGGCGACGGTGAAGATCATGCCGCCAGCATCGCGGTCGGCTCGCGACCGTCGGCGCTACGGTCGCCGCCGCCCTTCTCGGCGCAGGGCGTGCCGTCTGCGGCCCGATGGTCGCTCTTCTCGGCACAGAAGATGCCCCCGGCGAGGATCGGCCCCGTGAGTGCGTCGAGCGACCCGGCGAAGGTCGACGGGATCGCCCCGCCGTGGTCCCCGAACCGCGGCGAACCGCAGAACCCGCGGCATGCGCGGTGGGACCCGCGACGACAGCTCCCCTCCCCGGTTGCGGTCATGCCGCCATGACGGGCCGTCGTCACCGCGACGTGGTGGCCCCTCGCCCGTCCGCAGGTCTCGCCGTGACATCCGGCGACCGGGCGCAGGGGTCCGGCGGCCGTGTGCCGAACGCTGGCGCAGCGCCTGCGCCCGGAAGCGGGCCCGGTCACGCCATCGCCCCCTCGGGTTCCCGGAGATCGGCGCCCAGTCCGACCATGAGATCGCGAAAGCCTGGGAAAGACGTCGCGACCGGCGCCGCGTCGTCGACGGTCACGGGCGCGCGCGCGCCCATGCCGAGGACCAGGAACGACATGGCAATGCGGTGATCGAGGCGCGCCTCGACGGTGGCCCCCCCGGCGACACCCTCCGGCCCGCAGCCGTGGACGGTCAGCGTGTCCTCGGTCTCCTCGACGCGGACGCCGCAGGCCTCGAGGCCGCGGGCCATCGCGTCGATGCGGTCGCTCTCCTTGACGCGGAGCTCGGCGACGCCGCGCATGACGCTCGTCCCCTCGGCGAAGGCGGCAAGCACGGCCAGGACCGGGAACTCGTCGATCATCGACGCCGCGCGCTCGGGCGGCACCTCGATGCCGGACAGGCTCGAATGGCGCAGGCGCAGGTCCGCGATCGGCTCGCCCGCTTCGTCACGCACGTCCTCGAAGGCAAGATCCGCGTTCATCTCGAGAAGCGTCTCGTAGAAGCCCGCGCGGCTCGGATTGAGACCGATCCCCGGCAGCACAACCTCCGAGCCCGGCACGATCAGCGCCGCCGCGGCGGGGAACGCGGCCGAGGACGGATCCCGCGGCACGCGGACGGTCTGCGGCGAAAGCTCGGGCAGACCGATCAGCACGATCCGTCGGGCGCCGTCCTCGACAGGCTCCACTGCAATCTCGGCTCCGAACGCGGCCAGCATGCGCTCGGTATGGTCGCGGGTGGGCTCGGGCTCGATCACCACGGTCTCGCCCGGGGCGTTCAGACCGGCGAGCAGGATCGCCGACTTCACCTGCGCGGAGGCGACGGGGAGACGGTAGTCCACGGGCACCGGGCGCGACGCCCCGACGAGCGTCAGCGGCAGCCGCCCGCCCGACCGGCCGAAGGCGCGCGCGCCGAAACCGGCGAGCGGGTCGGTGATGCGCCCCATCGGACGCGCCCTGAGGCTCGCGTCTCCCGTGAAGGTCGCGGCGATCGGTGTCGTCGCCATCGCGCCCATGATCAGACGCACGCCGGTTCCCGAGTTGCCGCAGTCGATGATGTCCGCAGGCTCGGCGAAGCCACCGACGCCCACGCCGTGGACGTGCCAGAAGCCGCTCGCCGAGCGCTCGACCGAGGCCCCGAAGGACCGCATCGCGATGGCGGTGTCGACGACGTCCTGGCCCTCGAGCAGGCCCTCGATCAACGTCTCCCCGACCGAAAGCGCGCCGAGGATCAGCGCCCGATGGCTGATCGACTTGTCGCCGGGCACCGCCGCCTCACCGCGCAGGGGTCCGGAGGGCGCCGAGGTCAGCGTCAGCTTCGATCCATGCTCGGACATGCCGTCCTCCGCTCCCGACCCGGTCGCCGGCGTCTAGGCGAAGCGCCGGCCCGGGTCCATCCCCTCGCGGCGGCAACGGAACGCCGGACGCCTCACTGCCGCAGGTAGGTGAGGTAGAACGGCTGGCGCCCCTCGCGGAGCGCCTTGGCCTCGTAGCGCGTGCGGTACCAGTCCGGCCATGCCGCGCGCATGTCGGCCGTCACGTCGCGAAAGCCGCAGCGCGGCACCTCGCGACGCGCCTGCGCGGCGTAGTCGGGAATGTCCGTCGCGATCCTGAGCGCGGCGCCCGGCGCCATCGTACGCGCGAGCGGCCGCAGATGCGCCCCGGTGACGAAGCGCCGGCGATGATGCCGGCGCTTGGGCCACGGGTCGGGATAGAGGAGGAACACCTGCGCGAGGCAGGCGTCTGGCAGCACCTCCAGCAGGTCTCGGACGTCGCCCGCGTGGATGCTGACGTTGCCCGGGTCGGCCGTGCGCAGGCGCGTAAGCAGCATCGCCACGCCGTTCACGAAGGGTTCCGCCCCGACGACGTGCACCCCAGGGTTGGCTGCCGCCTGATGCGCGAGGTGCTCGCCGCCGCCAAAACCGATCTCGAGCCAAAGCGGGCGGCCCTCGAGACGGCCGAGATCGAGATGCCTTCGGGCGGGGTTCGCGGCGCGATCGACCGGCCCCAGCGCGTAGTGCTCGAGCCCCGCCAAGGCCTCCACCTGCGTCGGCCTCAGCGTCTTGCCGTGGCGCCGACCGTAGAAGTTCCGCCATTCGCCGCCCAGCGACTTCTCCAGTTCCAGCATCGGCAGGTCGCGGCCGTCGCGGCGCGGCTCGCCGCCGGTCTCGCGGTAGCCGAAGGCGTGCCAGGCGGGCGCGCCGGCGGGGCCCGACCGCACCCGCAC
>CAYMRW010000216.1:0-4841 GCA_964392825.1 uncultured Rhodobacterales bacterium | reverse complement strand
GAGGATCGCGTCGAGCCGGTCGATCGACTCCCGGTGTCCCCTGAGCAGCGCGGCGGCGCGGTCGGCATCGTATCCGGTCATTGCGGGTCCTCCGGGCGGCGGACGCGGCGGGCCGTTCGTCCCGCACCGGCGCCGTCGCGACCGCACGCGACCCCGGGACCGGTGGCGGCCGCCGCAGGGTGTCCGCACGACGCCCTCGGGATGCGGATCGCGCGGTTCATGCGGGCGCCGGATGGCGATAGACGAGCCCGCCGGGATCCGGACGCGCCGCCGAATCGTCGCGACGGGCGCCGAGGCGCTCGGCAAGGGCGATCGAGCGGACGTTCTCGGGATCGACGTAGCTGACCGCGGTCGTCCAGTGGAGGTCGCGGAAGACGTGCGCGAGGACCGCCCGGGCGGCCTCGGCAACGAGGCCGCGGCCTTCGGCGGCCGGGCTCCACGCGCTCCAACCGATCTCGCGCTCGGGCCAGTCGCCCGGATGCCAGGGGCCGACCATACCGAGCGGCGCCCGATCGTCGCGCAGATGGAACACGAAGCTGCCGTGCCCGTGCAGCACCCAGTGGCCGACGAGGCCGGCAAAGCTTCGCCAGCCGCGCCCCGCATCCACGGGCCCGCCGACGAAGCGCGACCGTTCCGACCCGATGAACGCGGTCCAGGCCGGCATGTCGCTGGTCCGCGGGGCGCGCAGAACGAGGCGGTCCGTCGTCAGCACCGGGGTCTTCATCAGCGTCTCGAGCTCAGCCATCGGAGGCCGCCTCCGGGTCCGGGTGGCGGTAGGCGCGGACGGCGTTTCCGTTTGTCGGGGCGGCGCGGTCGTGCACCGCACCCAGGCGCCCGGCCAGCGCGATGGACCGCGCGTTGTCCTCGTGAATGTAGCTGACAGGGCGGGTCCAGCCGAGCGCCCGCCGGGCCTCGTCCCGCGCCGCCAAGGCCGCCTCATGGGCGATGCCGCGACCCTCGGCCTCGGCCCAGAGAAGCCAGGCGATCTCGGGCTCGGGCCAGCCGGCCGGGTAGCAAGGACCGACGAGACCGAGGCAGGTATCGTCCCCGGTCAGCGTCACGGCATAGCTGCCGTACCCCCGGAGCTCCCAGTGCGCGAGATCGATGCAGAACTCGCGCCACGCCTCGTCGGAGGTCCTGACGCCGCCGGCGTAGCGGGCCCGTTCCGAACGCATGAACGCCACGTAGCCATCGAGATCACGCGCGGCGGGCCGGCGCAGCGTCAGGCGCTCGCTGTGAAGCTCGGGGGCGACGCGCAGGCCCGTCATGCCGCGCCTCGCGCCGCATGCAGGTCGCACAGGATGACGACGTTGGCCGGGTCGATCCCCGCACGCGCCGAACGGACGCCGCCGAGACGGAAGGCGCGCGCCAGGGAGCGGACGTGGCCGGGATCGACGAAGCCGACGCGATGATCGAAGCGCAGCCAGCGCCGGGCCCGATCGAGGGCCGCGCGTGCCGGCTTGCGGGCCGGACCTCGGCCCTCGGCCTCGGGAACCATGAACGAGCCGATCTCGCGGGCCGGATCGTGCCCGGGACGATGGCGGCCGACCTCGCCCACATGTCGCCCCTCGCGACCGTCGAGCGAAATAGGGCCGTAGACTCCGTTGAGCCGTTGCGCGACCTCGAAGGACCGGATGCGCCAGGCCTCGGCTCGAGACCTCGGGCCCTCTTGGCGCGAGCGGTCGGGGGCATCGAACGCCGCCCGATGCTCGACGTCGGCGAGCCCCGGCATCCGCAGCGTCAGCCGCGCCGTAGCGAGGACCGGCGCCCGCGGGGTCACTTCTTGCGCCCCAGGCCCGACGGTCCGGGGGGCAGGCCGCCGCCCGGCATGCCGCCCATCTGCCTCGCGGCGGCTTCGAGCGCGGCGGGGTCCTGCGGCATGCCGCCCTTGCCGAACATGCCGCTCATCTGGCGCATCAGCCCCTTGCCGCCGCCGCGGCCGAGCTTCTTCATGACATCCGACATCTGCCGCTGCATCTTGAGCAGCTTGTTGAGCTCGCTCACCTCGAGCCCGGCGCCGGCGGCGATGCGCTTCTTGCGGCTGGCCTGCAGGATCTGTGGGTTCGCCCGCTCGCGCTTGGTCATGGAGTTGATGAGGGCGATCTGGTGCCGGATGACGCCGTCGTCGAAGCCCGCGGCCTGCATCTGCTTCTGCATCTTGCCCATGCCGGGCATCATCCCCATGACGCCCTCCATGCCGCCCATCTTGACCATCTGCTCGAGCTGGCCGCGCAGGTCGTTCATGTTGAATTGGCCCTTCTGGAAGCGCCGCATCATGCGCTCGGCCTGCTCGGCCTCGAGCGTCGCCTGCGCGCGCTCGACCAGGGCCACGATGTCGCCCATGCCGAGGATCCGGCCCGAGATGCGCTCGGGGTCGAACTCCTCGAGCGCGTCGAGCTTCTCGCCTACGCCGACGAACTTGATGGGCTTGCCGGTGACGGCACGCATCGAGAGCGCCGCGCCGCCGCGGCCGTCGCCGTCAGGACGACGCCGGTAATGCCGACGGTACGGTCGAACTCCTCGGCGACCTCGACCGCGACCTGGCCGGTCAGGCCGTCGACAACGAGCAGCGTCTCGCGCGGGTTGGTCGCGGCGCGGACCTCGGCCACCTCGTCCATCAGCGTCCGGTCGATCTGCAGCCGGCCGGCGGTGTCGAGCATCACCACGTCGTAGCCGCCGAGCGACGCCTGCTGCGTCGCCCGCCGCGCGATCTGCACCGCTGTCTGCCCGGGCACGATCGGCAGGGTGTCGACGCCCGTCTGCTGGCCGAGGATCGCGAGCTGCTCCATCGCCGCGGGGCGGTTGGTGTCGAGCGAGGCCATCAGCACGCGCTTGCCCTCGCGCTCCTTAAGCCGCTTCGCGAGCTTGCCGGTGGTCGTCGTCTTGCCGCCGCCCTGGAGGCCCACCATCAGGATCGGAGCGGGGGCGTTGTCGATCCAAAGCCGCCCCGGCTCGCCGTCGCCCGAGAGCGTCGCGACAAGCTCGTCGTGGACGATCTTGACGACCTGCTGACCCGGCGTGACGGATTTCGTCACCGCCTGCCCCGTCGCCTTGGCCTGCACCCGCTTGACGAAGTCGCGGGCGACGGGCAGCGACACGTCGGCCTCGAGCAGCGCCGTGCGCACCTCGCGCAGCGCCGTCTTGACGTCCTCCTCGCTGAGCGCGCCCTGCTTGGTCAGCCGGTCGAAGACGCCGGACAGGCGTTCGCTGAGGTTCTCGAACATGTTCAGCGGCCCTCCTTCCGACCCGCGCCGCCAAGGTGGGACCCCGCGACGAAAACACCAAGCGCGCCCGTGGGCGAAACTCGCTGACGGACGGCGATCCCGGCACGATGCCGGGACCGGAAGCCTGTTTCGCCTCCGGGATGACGGGGGCGCCTAGACGAGTGGCAGGCGCATGTCAATGCCCGGGCCGGCGCGGGACCGTCAGGCGGCGAGCGCCTCGATCCTGTCCTCGGCTCTCTGCAGCGTGTCCTCCGCCTCGGCCATCAGGGCGTCGGCCGCGACGAAATCGACGCCGGCGATGCCGATGAACCCGAGGACGTGCCGCAGGTGTCCGGTGGCGAAGTCGATGTCCGACCCCACGCGCGTCCCGCCGGAGGCCACGGCGACGATGGCGCGCTTGCCCTCGAGCAGTCCCACGGGCCCGTTCTCGCCGTAGCGGAAGGTGACGCCGGCGCGGGCCACGAGGTCGATCCAAGCCTTGAGCGCGGCCGGCATCCCGAAATTGTAGATCGGCATGCCGATGACGACGATATCGGCCGCCTGCAGTTCCGCAATGAGCCGGTCGGAGAGGGCGAGGGTTGCCTGCGCGGCCGCATCGCGCACGCCGGCCGGCGTGCGCGATGCGGCGATCCATTCGCCCGTGACCTGCGGCACGCCCTCGGCGAGATCGCGGGAGATCGTCCGCCCGGGCGCCAGGCGCGCGACGATCCGGGACACGAGGCGGCGGCTGATCGAGTCGTCCCGGCGGGCCGAAGCGTCGATGCGAAGCACGGTGAAGGTCATGGTTCTCTCCTGAACGGCTGCTTGCCATGGGAGGTGTTCGCCACGATGGCGCACACAACCTGCATCCCTGCGCACCACCTGCGCGGGCCCGGCCCTTGTCCCTTTGCTCGCGCGTGGCCCCGGGCGCGGCGGGGGATTGACCCTCCGTGGAAAACCGGGGTTCGTGAGCGGCGACCTTTTCGGCCCGCGCGAGCAGCATGACGATCACGACCTGGGACGAGATCCGCACCGCCTACCACGTTGCGCGGGCCGGTACGGTGAGCGGCGCGGCCGAGACCCTCGGCGTGCACCACGCCACGGTCATCCGCCATGTCGACGCGCTGGAGGGGCGGCTCGGGGTCAAGCTGTTCCAGCGCCACGCCCGCGGCTACACGCCGACCGAGGCCGGGCTGGACCTCCTGCAGGTGGCGCAGGCCACCGACGACCAGTTCGCCCAGCTCTCGGGCCGGATCCGGGGTCGCGGCGAGACGATGACGGGCGAGATCGTCGTCACGTCGCTCGGTCTGCTGGCGCCGCGCATGGCGCCGGCGCTCGTGCGGTTTCGCACCGCGCACCCGGACCTGATCGTCCGATACCTGACGGGCGAGCGGCTGTTCCGCCTGGAGTACGGCGAGGCGCACGTCGCCATCCGAGCCGGGCCGCCGCCCGAGGAACCCGACAACGTCGTGCAGGCCTTCGGCTATCAGGCGATGGGGCTCTTCGGCAGCGCGGCCTACCTGGCGCGGCGCCCCCCGCCCGAAACCGACGCCGACCTCGCCGCACACGACTTCGTCTCCCTCGACGGCACCGAGAGCCGCGCCCCCTTCGTCCGCTGGCTGAAGGAGCAGGTCGACC
>CAYMRW010000215.1:0-4848 GCA_964392825.1 uncultured Rhodobacterales bacterium | reverse complement strand
GGTCTTCTGCGTTCTGCGGCGGCATGGGTCCTCCCCCCATGTCGCCGCTTTTTCTCACAGCTCTCGAACGAATGTCTCGGTCGCGGTCATCATCCGCTCCCATGCCGCGACGTTGGGGAGGGGAACGTGGTTTCGCCCCTCGATGATCCGCAACTCGGCCCCGGGGATACCCGCCGCCAGCAGTCGAGCCTGCGCGACCGGGTGAACCGCATCCTCGCTCATGTGCAGAATCAGGGTGGGCGCCCGCACCGCGCCGAGAACGCCCGTCACGTCGAACCGATCGATGGCCTGCCGGAGGGCCGCCGCGCTTTCAGGCGATGCCGTGGCGAGCTGCATCTTTGAAACGTGCGCCAGCTGCGCGCTGGTCGCGTCTGGCATGTAGGTCGTGGCGAACGCGGTGGCGAAGGGGCCGCCGGCCCGACCCCAGCCCCTGCGGATGAAGGTCAGGATGGCCTCGGCGGTCGCCGTGTCGTCCCTGGTTCCTCGCACGCTGCGCCCCTGCGCGTAGCCGCCGTAGAGCACGAGGCCCGCGACCCGATGCGGATGCCGCGCCGCGCAGGCGATCGCGACCGGCACCCCTTGCGACGCGGCGAAGATCGGGAACCGTTCGAGTCCAGCGGCATCGGCCACGGCCTCCAGGTCCTCGCGCAGGCGCTCGAGGTCGGGGGCCGGCGGGTTCGGGTCGGACAGGCCGGTGCCGCGCTGGTCGTAGCGCGTGAGGGTGAAGGATCGCCCCAGCCGATCGAGCAGAGGCCGCCAGATCGGGCTGGCCCAGTCATGTTCGATGTGGGTGAGGAAGTGCCCCGAGCGCAACAGCGGCGGTCCAGAGCCGGACGTGGCGTAGGCGATCGCGGTGCCGTCGGCCGATCGGACCATGCGGACGCGCTGTCCCTCCGGGGGCTCTCGGGCCGGCGCGCCGGGCTCCGTCGCCTCGACCTTGCCGACGAAGCGAAACCCGCGCCGGGGCACCGTCCGCAACAGGGCCTGCATCCTGCCGTCGTCCCCGATCGCCCGGCGGACTGCCGCGATCCGGGACGAGACCGTGGCATCCGAAACGATGCGGCCCCGCCAGATCTCCTCCATCAAGCTGTCGTGGCCGACGAGATCGCCGTGCCTCGACACGAACAGCGCGAGCAGATCGAAGACCTGGGGCTCCATCGCCACGGGCTGGCCGTTCCGGCAAAGGGTGCATTGCCGCGTGTCGAGCTCGAACCCATCGAACCGGTACAGCATTGGCTGAGGCTGACCCCATGGTGGCGTGCGCTCAAGTCCCGGGACGCAGCATCAGGCGAATCTCAGGCGAAGATCAGCCTTTTCTCCAGGTCCCCTGCAAGCGGGCCATCCGGCCGGGTGCGATGATCGCCGCACCGCCCCCGAGGGAGATGGACATGGACACCTTGATTCGCCGCCGTGCGGACGGCTCGATCGACGTGAACTTCTATCTGGCGCGAGGCCATCTCGCCCGTGCGTGTCAGGCGCGCAGTCTAGCGAAAGACGCCTTGGAAACCGTTCGTGGCCACCCATCGGCACCTCGGATGGCCCCGGCCCGTTCCGACGTCTAGAACGGCACGTCGTCGGCGGCGCTTGCCGCGACGACGAACTTCGCCACGACCTTCTTGGCGCCGGCCTTGTCGAAGGCGATGTCGAGCTTGTCGCCCTCGATGCCGGTGATCTCGCCGTAGCCGAACTTCCGGTGGAACACGCGATCTCCGGTCGAGAAGGCCGAGACGGCGTCGAGGTCGATGACCATGTTGGCCTGCTCGCGCGGCTGGCTCAGGCCCCGCTCGGCGCTTCTCGCCTGCATCCGGCGCCAGCCGGGCGAGTTGTAGACGTCGGCGCGGCTGGCGCGGTTCTGCAGATCGGACGCCGCGATCCCCTGAAGCACGGGCGAGGCGCTGGCCGCCATGCCGGCCGCGCCATAGCCGCCGCCGTAGAGCCCGGGCGGGGTCAGCACCTCGACATGCGCCTCGGGCAGCTCGTCGATGAAACGGCTCGGCAGCTGCGACTGCCACTGGCCGTAGACCCGCCGGTTCGAGGCGAACGAGATCGTGCACACCTCCTCGGCGCGGGTGATGCCGACATAGGCAAGCCGCCGCTCCTCCTCGAGGCCCTTGAGCCCGCTCTCGTCCATCGACCGTTGCGACGGGAACAGCCCGTCCTCCCAGCCCGGCAGGAACACCGCCGGGAACTCCAGCCCCTTGGCCGCGTGCAGGGTCATGACCGACACCCGGGCGCCGTCGTTTCCGCTGTCGTTGTCCATGATGAGGGCCACGTGCTCGAGAAACCCCTGCAGGTTCTCGAAGCCCTCGAGCGCCTTGACGAGCTCCTTGAGGTTCTCGAGCCGCCCGGGCGCCTCGGGCGTCTTGTCGTTCTGCCACATCGCCGTGTAGCCCGATTCGTCGAGGATCCGCTCGGCGAGCTCGATGTGGTTCGGCGCGCGACCGGCGGCCATCGGCTCGAACGGCTCCACGACCGCGTCGGGACCTTCGGGCGACGCCGTCTGGCCGATCGCTGCCGCATGCCAGCGATCCACCGCCTCGACCAGCGTGCGGAGCTCGCCCGCGCCCTTGCCGCCGAGCCCGCCGCCGGCCAGCAGCAGCCGCGCGCCGTCGAGGAGCGTCGTGCCGTTCTCGCGCGCCGTCGTCTGGATCCGCTGCTGCGCCCTGTCGCCCAGACCGCGCTTGGGCGTGTTGACGATGCGCTCGAAGGCTAGATCGTCGTCGGGGCTGACGGCGAGGCGGAAGTAGGCCATCGCGTCGCGGATCTCCATCCGCTCGTAGAAACGCGGGCCGCCGAAGACGCGGTACGGCAGGCCGATGGTCAGGAACCGGTCCTCGAACGCGCGCATCTGGTGGCTGGCGCGGACCATGATGGCGACCTCGGCGAGGCCGATCTGGCGCAGGCCGCGGGTGCCCTGCCCCATCGCGAGGATCTCCTCGCCGATCCAGCGCGCCTCCTCCTCGCCGTCCCAGTGGCCGATGAGGCGCACCTTCTCGCCCGCCGGCTCCTCGGTCCAGAGGGTCTTGCCGAACCGGCCCTCGTTCGCCGCGATGACGCCCGATGCGGTCGCGAGGATGTGCGGGGTCGAGCGGTAGTTCTGCTCGAGCCTAACCACCTTGGCGCCCGGAAAGTCCTTCTCGAACCGCAGGATGTTGCCGACCTCGGCGCCGCGCCAGCCGTAGATCGACTGGTCGTCGTCGCCGACGCAGCAGATGTTGCGATGCCCGCCCGCCAGCAGCCGCAGCCACATGTACTGCGCGACGTTGGTGTCCTGGTACTCGTCGACGAGGATGTAGCGGAACCAGCGGCGATACTGCTCCAGCACGTCGTCGTGCTCGCGCAGGATGGTCAGGACGTGCAGCAGGAGGTCGCCGAAGTCGACGGCGTTTAGCGTGCGCAGCCGCTCCTGATACTGCTCGTAGAGCTCGGTGCCGCGTTTGTTGAAGGCGCCCGCCTCGGCCGACGGTACGCTCTCGGGCGTCCAGGCGCGGTTCTTCCAGCCGTCGATGACGCCGGCGAGTTGCCGTGCCGGCCAGCGCTTCTCGTCGATGTTCGCGGCGACGATGAGTTGCCGCATCAGCCGGATCTGGTCGTCGGTGTCGAGGATGGTGAAGTTCGGCTTGAGCCCCACGAGCTCGGCATGCCGGCGCAGGAGCCGGGCGCAGATGGCGTGGAACGTGCCTAGCCAGGGCATCCCCTCGACCGCATGGCCGAGGAGGCCCGCCACCCGGTCCTTCATCTCGCGCGCGGCCTTGTTTGTGAAGGTGACGGCCAGGATCTCGTTCGGCCGCGCCGTGCCGGTGTGCAGCAGATGCGCGATCCGCGCCGTCAGCGCCCGGGTCTTGCCGGTGCCGGCGCCGGCCAGCATCAGGACCGGCCCCTCCAGCGCCTCCACCGCCGCGCGCTGGGCGGGGTTCAGACCGTCCAGATAGGGCGCGGGCCGCGCGCCCACCGCTCGTGCCGAGAGCGGCACCGCCGCTTGCGCCGCCTGCTCGAACGCGTCGCCGTCGTCGTAGCCCTGCATCGGTGCGACCCTAGCGCGGAGGCGGCGCCATGGAAAGGGCGCGTTCCGGTTCCGTTCCAGGGCGCCGGCATTAACCCTCCCTTATCCTAGAACTTGAGGCGAATGTGCCGGGCCGGATATCTGCCTGCACGGCGACGCCGTCGTCTGCTGGACACGACTGGGGGGCCTTTCCGGCGACGGTGGTCCCCCGTACTTTCGCGGCCGATGGATCTCGACGACGCCTACCCCGCCATCTCCGACCTCCGCCGGCGGGCCCGGCGCCGCGTTCCGGCCTTCGTCTGGGAGTATCTCGACAGCGCCACCGGCGACGAGAGCGCGCATCGCGCCAACGCCGCGGCGCTCGACGCGGTGCGGCTGCGCCCGGCGATCCTTCGGGGCCTGCCGCCGCCCGACCTCACGACTGAGGTCCTCGGCCGCACCTACGCCATGCCCGTCGGCATCGCGCCCGTCGGCATGTCCGGCGTCGTCTGGCCGGACGGCGAGCGGCTGCTCGCCGCCGCGGCGGCCGAGGCCGGCGTGCCCTACTGCCTCTCCACCGTCTCGGCGTCGTCGCCCGAGGCGGTCGGGTCCGCCGCCGGCGCGCGCGGCTGGTTCCAGCTCTATCCGCCGCGCGATCCGGCCATCCGGCGCGACCTTCTCGCCCGCGCCCGCGACGCCGGCTTCCACACCCTGGTCCTGACCGCCGACGTGCCGGTCGCGAGCCGGCGCGAGCGTCAGCGCCGGTCGCGGCTGACCAACCCGATGAAGATCACGCCGAGGATCTTGGCGCAGGCCGCCCTCCGACCCGCCTGGTCGCTCGGCATCCTGCGCCACGGCATCCCCCG
>CAYMRW010000214.1:646-4895 GCA_964392825.1 uncultured Rhodobacterales bacterium | reverse complement strand
ATCTGGCCGTAGAACGCCACGACGAAGTCGATGGTGCTGCGCGGCAGGATGTGGATCTCGGCGATGATGGCCATGTATACCCGGTCGGGGCTCTCGCGCGGGACGAAGGGCACGAAGGTCGCATCCTCGCCGATCCGGCGCACGATCTCGGAGCGGACGCTGTCGAGTTCCCCCTCGGCCCGGACGATGTTCCCGACATAGGCGCCGATCTCCGCGTAGAGGGCCCGGTGGACGTCGCGCAGACGCTCGTAGCGGGCCTCTGCCCGACGGTACTCCTGGATCAAGAACGTCGCGAACCAGCCCGCGGCGATGATGGTGCCGGCGATCAGCGCCTGCTTGATCTGTTCGCTGAACTCTGATGCGAGCACGATGGCGAGCGGCAGGAGCGAGACGCCGACGAGCGGCGCGGCGATGCCCGCGAAGCTGAGGAACAGCTTCATGACGTTGCCGCTGGGAAGGCGGCGGCCGATCCACAGAAGGCCGATCCCCGCCGCGACGAGGCCGGCGCCGATCCAGAACCAGAGCTGCCCCGAGAACGCCGTCAGGGCGGCGGGACCGGTCACGCAAACTCGATGATGACGTCGTCGACCGAGAGGCTGTCGCCGGGCGCGGCGTTGATCTTGGCGACCGTCGCCGCCCGTTCGGCGCGCAGGATGTTCTCCATCTTCATCGCCTCGACGGTGCAGAGGGGCTGACCCTCCTGCACGTCGTCGCCCTCCTCCACGTCGATGCGGACGACGACGCCGGGCATCGGGCACAGCAGCAGGCGCGAGGTGTCGGCGTCGGTCTTCGCCGGCATCAGCGCCGCGAGCCGCGCCTGCCGCGGGGTGCGCACATGCACCTCGAGATCGGCGCCGCGGTGCCGGATCCGGTAGCCGTTGGTGATCCGCGCGATCTTGAGGGTCAGCGGCGCGCCGTCGACGGTCAGCCGGGCGAGCGGTTGGCCGGGGCGCCAGTCGGACGCCACCCGTCGCTCGCTGCCGTCGGCGAAGCGGACGGTCGCGCCGTCGCGGTCGGCGGCGGTGGTCAGCGCGAAGTCGCGGTCGCCGATCTCGACCACCCAATCCGAGCCCACCTTGCGCTCGTGGTTGTCCATGCGGCCCGAGATGCGCGTCCGCCGGATCTCGGCGACGCGGTGCATGGCGGCCGCGGCCGCCGCGATGCGGGTCAGCACCTCCTCGTCGGGCTCCACGCCGTCGAAGCCCTCGGGGTACTCCTCGGCTATAAAGGCCGTGGTGATGTCGCCCGAGACGAAGCGCGGATGCTGCATCACGGCGGCGAGGAACGGCAGGTTGTGCCCGATCCCCTCGAGCTCGAAGGCGTCGAGCGCCTCGCGCATGTGGGCGATCGCGGTGTCGCGGTCGGGCCCCCAGGTGCAGAGCTTGGCGATCATCGGGTCGTAGAACATGCTGATCTCGCCCCCCTCCTCGACGCCCGTGTCGTTGCGGACGACGCGGGTCTCCTCGCGCACCTCCTCGGGCGGGCGGTAGCGGGTCAGCCGGCCGATCGACGGCAGGAAGCTCCGGTACGGGTCCTCGGCGTAGAGGCGGCTCTCGATCGCCCAGCCGTTCAGGCGGATGTCGTCCTGCGCGAAGGGCAGCCGCTCGCCCGCGGCGACGCGAAGCATCTGCTCGACGAGGTCGATGCCGGTGACGAGCTCGGTGACCGGGTGCTCGACCTGCAGGCGGGTGTTCATCTCGAGGAAGTAGAAGTTCCGCTCACCGTCGACGATGAACTCGACGGTGCCGGCGCTCGCGTAGCCGACGGCCTGCGCCAGCGCGACCGCCTCCTCGCCCATCGCACGCCGCGTCTCTGCGTCGAGGAAGGGCGACGGCGCCTCCTCGATGACCTTCTGGTTGCGCCGCTGGATGGAGCATTCGCGCTCGCCCAGGTAGACGCAGTTGCCGTGGGTGTCGGCCAACACCTGGATCTCGATGTGCCGCGGCTGCGTCACGAACTTTTCGATGAAGATGCGGTCGTCGCCGAAGCTCGCCTTAGCCTCGTTCCGCGACGCGCGGAACCCCTCGCGCACCTCGTCGTGGCCCCATGCGATGCGCATGCCCTTGCCGCCGCCGCCGGCCGAGGCCTTGATCATCACCGGATAGCCGATCTCGCCGGCGATGCGCGTGGCCTCGTCCTCGTCCTCGATCAACCCCATGTAGCCGGGGACGGTCGAGACCCCGGCCTCGGCCGCGAGCTTCTTCGACGTGATCTTGTCGCCCATGGCCTCGATGGCGCTCGCCGGCGGACCGACGAAGACCACGCCCTCGGCCGCGAGCGCCTCGGCGAAAGCCTTGTTCTCGGAGAGAAAACCGTAGCCCGGATGCACTGCCTCGGCGCCGCTTTCGCGGATGGCTCGCAGGATGTTGTCGATGACGATGTAGGACTGGCTGGCGGGCGGCGGGCCGATATGCACGGCGCGGTCCGCCAGGCGCACGTGCGGCGCGTGCGCGTCGGCGTCCGAGTAGACGGCAATCGTCTCCAGCCCCATGCGCCGCGCCGACCGGATCACCCGGCAGGCGATCTCGCCGCGGTTCGCAATCAACAGCTTGTCAAACATCCGTGTCCCCCTGATCGCGGCAATGTCCTGAAGCGCGGGCGGCGGCGCAAGTCAATCTCTGCAGGGGTCGGAAGATGAGGGGACGCGCTGCCGCCACCACAGACGAATGGCGGCGACCCGCTAATGCCGGATCGCCGCCCTGGGGAAGGGTACTTGCTCGTAAAGGCGAGGTTTGGGTGGAACCTCAACATCGAGTATGCCCGTTCCGCGCCATCGGGGAAGAGGGGGCGCCGCGGGCGCCGCGATCTCGGCCATTTGTCGCCAAAGCCGAGCGAACGATGGCCGACGATGGCTCAGGGTTGCGCCGCGAACACCGCTGGAAACGCCACCTCGGCCCGCCCACGGTCGATGCGCAGGCATGCCTCGTAGGAGGCCGGGTCGAACGGATCCTCGGCCGGCAGGACCTCGCGCCCGAAGAACCAGGACAGGCGACCTGCGTCGAGGTTGCCCCTGGGGAAAGGCTCGGTGCCGAAGTGATCCCAGAGCGCCGCGAGAAACGCCTCGTCGGCGCGGCGGTCGGATGGACGCCGATCGGCGTGCCGCTCGCGCGCGACCAGGGGCGTGGCCCCTTTCGGGTTTGCGCGGCGAATGGTGAACTGGTGATCCGTGCCGGGAAGGCGACCCGGAAAGCCGCGGTGTTTCAGCATCGCGGGTGCAGGTGCGGGGCGGGCGACCCGAAGGCGCCCGCCCCCTTTCTCACATCTTGCTGAAAGTCGGTTCCGACACGATCGGCGCCGGTTCCATCACCATGGGCTCCGGCTCCTGCCGGCCGCACGCCGCGGCCGTCAGCACGAGCCCCAGCACGGCGGCAAATCTCATCACGTTCGACATCGTTTGTCCCTCGGTTCGTTTCTCCGCAGAACCTAGCGGAGCGCCCTGCCGTTGACTAGCCCGCCCCTGTCAGAGGCCGACCCAGACGCAATCGTCCCCCTCCGCGCGGAACGCCTCGACGTACTGGATCGTCCCGGGATCGCTCGTGCCGAACGCCAGGGGGCGGCTGATCAGGGCGATGACGATCAGCGTACCCGCCTGGTCCCCCTGCATGCGGGGTAGCCCGACCTCGCGGCAGAGATGCCGGAAGTCGCCCTCGACATCGCCGAAGTCGCGCGACCGCCCGATCTCGGGCGCGAGAAAGCGGAGGCGGAGCAGGGGCTCGGACGCATCCGTGCGATCCCAGAACGCCTCCATGAACTCGAGCGGCTGGCCGGAGGGTACCTTGACGGACGCGGCGCCCGCCGAGACCGCAAGGGCAAGCATCGGCGCCAGGGCACACCGCCACGATCGCGCCTGCGGCGCGCGGATCCGGGGCCAGATCGCGCGTCGCCGCCGGCACCGACTGCCCCGGCGGATCAGAGCGGGATGTTGTCGTGCTTCTTCCACGGGTTCTGCAGGCGCTTCTGGCGCAGCGAGGCGAAGGCGCGGCACACGCGGCGGCGGGTCGAGTGCGGCTGGATCACCTCGTCCATGAAGCCGCGTTCGGCCGCCTTGAACGGGTTGGCGAAGTTCGTCTCGTACTCCGCCGTCAGGTCGGCAATGCGCTCCTGGTCGCCGAGGGCCGAGCGGTGCAGGATCTCGGCCGCGCCCTTGGCGCCCATCACCGCGATCTCTGCCGAGGGCCAGGCGTAGTTGAAGTCGCCGCGCAGGTGCTTCGACGCCATGACGACGTAGGCGCCGCCATAGGCCTTGCGG
>CAYMRW010000214.1:0-636 GCA_964392825.1 uncultured Rhodobacterales bacterium | reverse complement strand
GCGGGTGATGACCGTGACCTTGGGCACCGTCGCCTCGCCGTAGGCGTAGAGGAGCTTGGCGCCATGCTTGATGACGCCGCCCAGTTCCTGACCGGTCCCGGGCAGAAAGCCCGGCACGTCGACGAAGGTCAGGATCGGGATCTCGAAGGCGTCGCAGAAGCGCACGAAGCGGGCGGCCTTGCGCGCCGAGTCGATGTCGAGGCAGCCCGCCAGCACCATCGGCTGGTTCGCGACGACGCCCACGGTCCGCCCCTCGAGCCGGATGAAGCCGGTGATGATGTTCCGCGCGAACCCCTCCTGCAGCTCGTAGAAATCGCCCTCGTCGGCGGTTTTCAGGATCAATTCCTTCATGTCGTAGGGCTGGTTCGGGTTCTGCGGCACCAGCGTGTCGAGCGACGGATCGAGCCGTTCGGGGTCGTCGAAGAACGGCCGCACCGGGACGCCCGCCTGGTTGTTGAGCGGCAGGAAGTCGAACAGGCGCCGGATCTCCGACAGCGTCGCCACGTCGTTCGGGAACGCCCCGTCTGCGACCGACGACTTGCGCGTGTGGGTCGAGGCGCCGCCCAGCTCCTCCGCCGTGACGACCTCGCCCGTCACCGTCTTCACGACGTCGGGGCCGGTGACGAACATGTAGGA
>CAYMRW010000213.1:1835-4939 GCA_964392825.1 uncultured Rhodobacterales bacterium | reverse complement strand
TGATCCAGATGCAGACCAATCTGGATGTCGCTGACAATTCCGGCGCGCGCCGGGTGCAGTGCATCAAGGTCCTCGGCGGATCGAAGCGGAAGTACGCAAGCGTCGGCGACATCATTGTCGTCAGCGTCAAGGAGGCGATCCCGCGCGGCCGCGTCAAGAAGGGCGACGTGCGCAAGGCCGTGGTCGTCCGGACCGCCAAGGAAGTGCGGCGCGAGGACGGGACCGCCATCCGGTTCGACCGCAACGCGGCCGTCATCCTGAACAATCAGAACGAGCCCGTCGGCACCCGGATCTTCGGGCCCGTCGTGCGCGAGCTTCGCGCGAAGAACTTCATGAAGATCATCTCGCTCGCCCCGGAGGTGCTCTAGATGGCCGCCAAACTCCGCAAGGGTGACAAGGTCCGCGTGCTGACCGGCAAGGACAAGGGCCGCGAGGGCGAGATCGTCCGGGTGATGCCGAAGGACGGCAAGGCCGTGGTCGACGGCATCAACATGGCCATCCGCCATCGCCGTCAGAGCCAGAACGAACAGGGTGGACGCGTCCCGGTTGCGATGCCCATCGACCTGTCGAACCTCGCGCTGATCGATGCCGACGGCAAGACGACCCGGGTCGGCTTCCGCGACGAGGACGGAAAGAAGGTCCGCTACGCCAAGACGACGGGGGATGTGATCTGATGCTCGACGCCACCGACTACAGCCCCCGCCTCCGCACGCACTACCGGGACGCCGTCCGGTCTGCGCTGAAGGAAGAGTTCGGCTACAAGAACGACATGCAGATCCCGCGGCTCGACAAGATCGTCCTCAACATCGGCTGCGGCGCCGAGGCCGTGCGCGACAGCAAGAAGGCGAAGTCGGCGCAGGACGATCTGACCCGTATCGCCGGACAGAAGGCCGTCGTCACGAAGGCGAAGAAGTCGATTGCCGGCTTCCGCGTGCGCGAGGAGATGCCGCTCGGCGCCAAGGTCACGTTGCGCGGCGACCGGATGTACGAGTTCCTCGACCGCCTCGTCACAATCGCCTTGCCCCGCGTCCGCGACTTCCGGGGCGTTTCGGGCAAGTCGTTCGACGGGCGCGGCAACTATGCGACCGGCCTCAAGGAGCACATCGTCTTCCCCGAGATCGAGTACGACAAGGTCGACGAGGTCTGGGGAATGGACATCGTCATCTGCACCACCGCGAAGACCGACGCGGAAGCCAAGGCGCTGTTGAAGCACTTCAACGTGCCGTTCAGCAGCTGAGCCTGGAGACCGACACATGGCCAAGAAAGCAATGATCGAGCGCGAGAAGAAGCGGCAGAAGCTGGTTCAGCAGTACGCCGCGAAGCGCAATGAACTGAAGGCGATCGCCGCCGACGACAGCAAGCCGATGGAGGAGCGCTTCAAGGCGCGCCTCAAGCTTGCGAAACTCCCCCGGAACTCGTCGCCGTCGCGCCTGCACAATCGCTGCCAGCTCACCGGGCGCCCGCATGCATACTACCGCAAGCTGAAGATGAGCCGGATTGCTCTGCGCGACCTCGGGTCGACGGGGCAGGTTCCCGGCCTCGTCAAGTCGAGTTGGTGAGGAGGGAACGCAGATGAACGATCCCATCGGCGACATGCTCACACGAATTCGCAATGCGCAGATGCGCGGGCGCTCGACCGTACAGACGCCGGCGTCGAAGCTGCGCGCCTGGGTGCTCGACGTCCTCAAGGACGAGGGGTACATCCGTGGCTACGAGCGGAAGACCGATATAACCGGCCACCCGGCGCTGGAGATCAGCTTGAAGTACTACGAAGGGACGCCGGTGATCCGCGAGATGAAGCGGGTGTCGAAGCCCGGGCGCCGAGTGTACATGGCGGCCAAGGATCTGCCGGCGCCGCGCCAGGGCCTCGGCGTTTCCATCGTCTCGACGTCGAAGGGCGTGATGTCCGACGCGAGCGCCCGCCAGGCGAATGTCGGCGGCGAAGTCCTCTGCACAGTGTTCTGAGGAGACAGGCATGTCACGTATCGGAAAGAGGCCGGTGCCGCTCCCCTCGGGGGTCGAGGCGACACTCTCGGGACAGACGATCGAGGTGAAGGGTCCGAAGGGGACGAGGAACTTCACCGCGACGGATGACGTCACCCTCGCCGTCGACGACGGCGCCGTCACCGTCACGCCCCGCGGCAAGTCCAAGCGGGCCCGCCAGCAGTGGGGCATGAGCCGAACGATGGTCGCCAATCTCGTCCAGGGTGTGACCCAGGGCTTCAAGAAGGAACTCGACATCCAGGGTGTCGGCTACCGCGCCCAGATGCAGGGCAACATCCTGAAGCTGAACCTCGGCCTCAGCCACGATGTCGACTTCGCGGTGCCGCAGGGCGTGACCGTGACCGCGCCGAAGCCGACACAGATCGTCGTCGAGGGCATCGACGAGCAGCAGGTCGGCCAGGTGGCGTCGAACATTCGCGACTGGCGCCGCCCCGAGCCCTACAAGGGCAAGGGGATCCGCTATGCCGGCGAGTACATCTTCCGCAAGGAAGGCAAGAAGAAGTAGGGGATCGAGAGATGGCACTCACCAAACGGGAGCTGTTCCAGAAGCGCCGCCTGCGCACTCGGAGCAAGCTGCGCGGTCTCGGCGCCGGGCGTCCGCGCCTGTCGGTCCACCGCAGCAACAAGAACATCCACGTCCAGATCATCGACGACGGAGAGGGGCGGACGCTCGCCTCGGCCTCGTCGCTCGAGAAGGATCTGGGCGTCGTCGGCAAGAACAACGTGGAGGCGGCGGCGAAGATCGGCGCCGCGATCGCCGAACGAGCAAAACAGGCCGGGATCGATGAGTGCTATTTCGATCGCGGCGGCTTCATCTACCACGGCAAGATCCGGGCGCTGGCCGACGCCGCGCGCGAGGGCGGGCTGAAGTTCTGAGAGCGGACGGCGCTTTGGCGCCATCCCGATGATCCGGGGGCCGAGCGCCCACCGAGGTCGGACGACACCGGCGCGCGGGCGCCGAGCATCAAGGAGGCCAGATGGCCAGAGAACCGAGAGGCGGCGGACGCCGCGACCGCGACGAGAACCCGGAATTCGCCGACCGACTGGTGGCGATCAACCGCGTGTCGAAGACGGTGAAGGGCGGCAAGCGCTTCGGCTTC
>CAYMRW010000213.1:0-1825 GCA_964392825.1 uncultured Rhodobacterales bacterium | reverse complement strand
ACCAGAAGGGCCGCGTGGGCTTCGGCAAGGGCAAGGCCAAGGAGGTGCCCGAAGCCATCCGCAAGGCGACCGAGCAGGCCAAGCGCGGCATGATGCGCGTTCCGCTCCGCGAGGGACGGACGCTGCACCACGATATCGAGGGGCGCTGGGGCGCCGGCCGCGTGGTGATGCGCACCGCGTCGACCGGCACGGGGATCATCGCGGGCGGCCCGATGCGCGCCGTCTTCGAGATGCTGGGCGTTCAGGACGTGGTCGCCAAGTCGTTGGGGAGCCAGAATCCGTACAACATGATCCGCGCGACCCTCGACGGGCTGAAGCAGGAACAGTCGCCGCGCTCCGTCGCGCAGCGCCGCGGCAAGAAGGTGGCCGACATCCTGCCGAAGCGCGACGAGCAGCCGGAAGCGTCGACGCAAGTTGCAGAGGAGGCGTGAGGTCATGGCCAAGACCATCGTCGTCAAGCAGATCGGCAGCCCGATCCGCCGCCCCGCCAAGCAGCGTCAGACGCTGATCGGGCTGGGGCTCAACAAGATGCACCGCACCCGCGAACTGGAGGACACGCCTTCCGTCCGGGGCATGGTGAACTCGATCCCCCACCTCGTCGAGATCGTCGAGGAGCGGGGCTAGGCGCGTCGGCCCGCGCCCTTGGGCGCGTGCGCAAGGCATCAGGCCGTGGTCGGCCGCTCCCGTCGCTTGGGGGCCGCATCCGGCGAATGGAGAGCGACATGAAACTGAACGAACTCAGCGACAATCCAGGCGCCAGCAAGCGCCGCAAGCGCGTCGGCCGGGGCCCCGGCTCGGGCACCGGCAAGACCGGCGGCCGCGGCATCAAGGGTCAGAAGTCGCGCTCGGGCGTGGCGATCAACGGCTACGAGGGCGGGCAGATGCCGCTCTACCAGCGCCTGCCGAAGCGCGGCTTCAACAAGCCGAACCGCAAGGACTACGCGGTGGTCAATCTCGGCCACATCCAGAAGTTCATCGAGGCGGGCAAGCTCGGCGAGGAGATCACCGAGACCGAGCTCGTGGACTCGGGGCTCGTCCGCCGCAGACGCGACGGGGTGCGCGTCCTCGGGCACGGCGAACTGACCTCGAAGATCGTGCTCACCGTCACCGGAGCCTCGCGGTCGGCCGCGGAGGCGGTGGAGAAGGCCGGCGGCCAGATCATGGTCACGTCTCGGCAGGCGGCCGGATAAGGCGGTTGTGGGCGGTCCCTGCGCCGCCTAGATCGCTAGTGTTTTCCACGTGCGCCGCCGGCCGGGAAACGGTCCGGCGGCGCCGTCACGAAAGGTGGGGCGATGGCATCCGCAGCCGAACAGATGGCCGCAAACCTCAGCTGGGGGGCGCTCGGCAAGGCGACGGAGCTGCGCCAGCGCATCTTCTTTACGCTGGGTCTGCTGATCGTCTACCGGATCGGCACCTACATCCCCGTCCCCGGCATCGACGGCGGCGCGCTGCGCCAGTTCATGGACCAGGCGGCCACGGGGATCGGCGGCATCCTCAACATGTTCACCGGCGGCGCGATCAGTCGGATGGGGATCTTCGCGCTCGGCATCATGCCCTACATCTCGGCCTCGATCATCGTCCAGCTGATGACGGCGATGGTTCCGAAGCTCGAGCAGTTGAAGAAGGAGGGGGAGCAGGGGCGCAAGAAGATCAACCAATACACCCGCTACGGCACGGTGTTCCTTGCCACCTTCCAGGCCTACGGCCTCGCGGTCAGCCTCGAGGCGGGCGGCCTCGTGACCGATCCCGGCTGGTTCTTCCGCATCGCCTGCGTCATCACGCTCGTCGGCGGCACGATGTTCCTGATGTGGCTGGGCGAGCAGAT
>CAYMRW010000212.1:0-4946 GCA_964392825.1 uncultured Rhodobacterales bacterium | reverse complement strand
GCCTCCGACGGCGTCGTCGCGCCGGTCCTCTGGGGCGCCCTGCTCGGGCTGCCGGGGATCGCCGCCTACAAGGCGGTGAACACGCTCGATTCGATGGTGGGCTACCGGACGGCGCGGCACGCGGCCTTCGGCTGGGCGTCGGCCCGGCTCGACGATCTCGCCAACCTCGTGCCGGCGCGGGCGACGGCGGCTGTGTTCGTGCTGGTCTCGAGACGCCGGCGGGTGACGCTCGCGGTCCTCCGCCGCGACGCCCGGCGGCACCGCTCGCCCAACGCCGGCTGGCCGGAAGCGGCGATGGCGGGCGCCCTCGGCATCCGCCTTTCGGGGCCGCGCACCTACGGCGACACGGTGGCGGACGAGCCCTGGGTCAACGACGGCGCGCCCGACCCCGGCCCCGCCGACATCGGCCGCGCCCTTGCGCTCTACCGCCGCGCCGTCATCCTCCTCGCCCTGGGGCTGGCCCTCGCGGCGGCGGCCTAGGGGAAGAGGCGTGCGCGACCACGGCGGCGATCTCGACGCGGCGATGGCCGCGTTCGGCGGCGAGCGGGAGGCGTGGCTCGACCTCTCGACCGGCATCAACGCGCTTCCCTACCCGGTGCCGAAGCTCGCCGGCTCCGCCTGGGCCGCGCTTCCGACCGGCGTCGACATAGCGGCGCTGGCGAGGACGGCGGCCGCAGCCTACGGCGCCGCCGTGCCCGCGGTGCCCCTCGCCGGGGCGCAGGCGGCGATCCAGATCGTGCCCCGCCTGGCGCCCGACGGCACCGCGCGGGTGCTCGGCCCGACCTACAACGAGCACGGGGCGGCCCTTCGCGCCGCGGGATGGCGCGTCGAGACGGTGGACGCGGTCGCGGCGCTTGCCGGCGCCGATCTCGCGGTCGTCGTCAATCCGAACAACCCGGACGGACGCCGGCATGACCCAGACGCGCTGCGCGCCCTCGCGGCGGCCGTCGGCCTGCTCGTCGTCGACGAGAGCTTCGCCGACCCGTACCCCGAGCTCTCGCTCGCGCCGGCGATGCCGGAGAACGCCGTCGTCCTGCGCTCCTTCGGCAAGTTCTACGGGCTCGCCGGGTTGCGCCTCGGCTTCGCCCTCGCACGGACCGACCGCGCCACGCGGATCGCCGAGTTCGCCGGCCCGTGGGCGGTCTCGGGTCCCGCCATCGCCATCGGCAGGGCCGCCCTCGCCGACCGGGACTGGGCGCGGCGTACGTCGGCGCGGCTCGCCGCCGGGGCCCTGCGGCTCGACGCCGCCGCGGAGCGCGCCGGATGGCGGACCCTCGGTGGCACGTCCCTCTTCCGTCTCTACGAGACCGGCGACGCGGAGGCGGCGCAGGTCCGGCTGGCGCAGGCCTGCATCTGGTCGCGGCGCTTTCCCTACGCTTGCGGCTGGCTGCGCCTCGGCCTGCCGGGGCCAGAGGCCGACTGGCGGCGGCTCGAGGCGGCGCTCTCCTAACCCTCCTGCGCCGCCGGACCCGGAAGGCGTCGGTCAGCGCGATAGCGCCAGCAGGCCGTCGACGTCGAGATGCGCCTCGAGATGCTCGGCAAGCGCGTCGAGCGTCCGCTCGACCGTCTCGCCGTAGGCAAGGTCGCCCGCTTCGACGCCGAGGTCGCCGAGGAAGGCCGCGCGAAAGCCGTCGTCGCGGAACATGCCGTGCAGGTAGGTGCCGACGACGCGCCCGTCGGCGCTCTGCGCGCCCTCGGGGCGGCCCGCGACCTCGGCGAACGGACGGGCGCGGTCGGGGCCCTCGGTGCGCCCGATATGGATCTCGTAGCCGCGGAACGGCCGGCGGCTCGCCAGATGTACCGCCGCCACCTCGGCCAGCCGCTTGTCGGGCGACATGACGGTCTCGACGTCGAGAAGGCCGAGCCCCTCCGCGACGCCTGCCGGCCCCTCGATCCCGCCCGGGTCCGAGACGTGCCGCCCGAGCATCTGGAAGCCACCGCAGATGCCGAGGATGCGGCCGCCGCGACGCCGGTGCGCGATCAGGTCGACGTCCCAGCCCTGCGCGCGGAGAAAGGCGAGGTCGCCGCGCGTGGACTTGCTGCCCGGCACGATCACGAGACCGGCGTCTCCCGGGATCGCCCGGCCCGGCCCGAGCATGGTCAACGCCACCCCCGGCTCCTGCGCCAGCGGGTCCAGGTCGTCGAAGTTGGCGATCCGCGATAGGCGCAGGCAGACGATGCGGACCGGCCCCGCGCCGCGCCCGCCGCCGAGATCGAGGGCATCCTCGGCCGGCAGCCGCCAGCCGTCGTCGAACCACGGCACGACCCCGTATGCGCGCCATCCGGTGCGCTCGGCGATGCCGGCGTAGCCCTCGTCGAACAGGCGAGGATCACCCTGGAACCTGTTGACGACGAACCCTTCGATGCGCCGTGCGTCGTCGGGGCAGAGGACCGCCCGGGTGCCGACGATCTGCGCGATGACGCCGCCGCGGTCGATGTCGCCGACGAGCACGACGGGAACGTCGGCGGCGGCGGCGAAGCCCATGTTGGCGATGTCTCCCGCGCGCAGGTTGACCTCGGCCGGGCTCCCTGCGCCTTCGACGAGGACCACGTCATGCGCCGCCTTCAGCCGGAAGAAGCTCTCCAGAACGGGAGCCTGCAACGACGCCTTCATCTCGGCGTAGGCCGCCGCGCGGACCGTGGCGCGCCGGCGCCCCTGCACGATCACCTGCGCGCCCGTGTCGGTCTCGGGCTTCAGCAGCACCGGGTTCATGTCGGTGACGGGCGCGATCCCCGCGGCCAGCGCCTGAAGCGCCTGCGCCCGGCCGATCTCGCCCCCGTCCGCCGTCACCGCGGCGTTGTTCGACATGTTCTGCGGCTTGAACGGCGCGACCGAGAGCCCGCGCCTGAGCGCGGCGCGACAGAGCCCCGCGACGATCAGCGACTTGCCGACGTTCGAGCCCGTGCCCTGGATCATCAGCGCCCGGCTCATCGGCGAGTTTGAAAAGTTCGGTACATTCTCGGGGGCCGGTCTTGCAGGTTCGGGTCAGAAATCCGGGCGGAATGTACATCGCCCCGAGCGGAGCGAAAGGACGCCGTCGGCGTCCCGTCCCGATGCGGTCGGTGTGGCGCGGGACGTGACCATGGAGGGCAGGGTTGGGAGGGACGCACGGGGACACGGGTGCCGTTGACGCGACGCCCGGACCTAAGAGACCATCGCCGGCGGCACCCGCGCCCGCCCGGTCGGGACGGCGCCTCGGGCGTCCGCTCCCGCATGACCTACACCCTGGCCGCCGACCCCGAAGTGCTCTAGACTCGCCGCCTCCCTGTCCGCGTCGAGCGCATGGCCCTCCGCCCCGGCTCCTGCGGCGCCGGCGCGCACCACGCCGGCGAGGGCGTCCACCGCATCGTCCGCTTCCTCGACGCCGTCACCGTTACCACCCTCTCCTCCCACCGCACCGTCCCGCCCCCCGGCGCCCACGGCGGCGCCCCGGGCGCCTGCGGCGAAAACGCGGTGCCGCGAGCCGACGGGAGGCGCGATGTGGTGCCGGGGAACTCGGAGTCCCACCTCATCACCGGCGACGCCTTCGCAATGCTGACGCCGGGTGGTTGGGGATGGGGGCGAGGACTTGAACTTCAGCCCTGAATTCTGGTAGCTGAACGAACCTCAACTGGATTTTTTGCCGTATGCCTTCCGCAACTTCCGCAAATGCTCAGTTTCAATGCCTAACAGCAATAGGATGATCGATGCGCTGGCCAACTGCAGCTCTCCTTTTGTTTTCGACTCCCGTTCACACAGAAACGGCACCGGATCTCTCAACTGAGATAGTTATGTCTTTTGATGGCAAACGTGCCGAAGGGGATATGAACTATGGGGATCGCGTCGATGTCGCGAGACTTATACATAAATACTGGAGTGCCGTGGATGCGGAGATTCTTCGCCTATCCCCAAGGGAAATCGACTGGATTGTTCGGGAACGCAGTGCACCGAATGTTTCTCGCCGAATAGCAGCTGCTGATACTCGCGAGTACCATCTGTATAAGTTGGGTCTTCTCATTGATCAATGTCTTATCGCTGCTCGCGACTTGTCGGATGCGGATATAGAATTCGAGATGTATGCTTGGACTAAAGTCGCCACCTGCTATCACGAGAGCAGTATTTGGATGAAGTACCACATGGATGGTGCGGGCCTCGAAAGCATCGCATGGCTGGGGGTTAGCTCCACCCTAGGGGATATATTGAATGTGAGCTTGCCGTCGGCGATGATAGAGACAATGGGATGGCCGCTCCTAGGCGACCAAAGACAGTAGCGTATATGCACACATCGTTTAGTGCACTGTCCTCGCGCGGATATTGAGTACGAACCTGCACGCCGGACTGAACTTTCGACGAATTGGCACACCGACCCGCCCGGAACCAAGCCGAAGGCGCCGGGCGAGCGCCTGCCCGTCCCGGCGGGCTGGCGCTCTTGCCACTTCCGCGACCACCTCGACCGTCAGATGTACCTGACCCCATAAACCGCCCCGCCCCACTGCCGGCCGCGCCATCCCACGGGCAGGCGCCCGCCCGGCTCCCGTCACGCCACGTCCCATCTCACCGGCAGGCTGGCGGTCCGCTTTGCGGCTAAGCAGCGGTCGTCAAACGCGCGGCCTTAGAACTCGACCCCCGCCTGCGCCTTGATGCCGGCGCGGAAGGGGTGCTTGACCAGCGTCATCTCGGTGACGAGGTCGGCGGCCTCGACCAGCTGGGTCTTGGCGTTGCGGCCGGTGAGGCAGACGTGGGTCATCGGCGGCTTCTCGGCCTGCAGGAACGCCACCACCTCGGCCACGTCGAGGTAGTCGTAGCGCAGCGCGATGTTGATCTCGTCGAGTAGGACGAAGCGGACGGCCTCGTCGCGGATCAGGCGCTTAGCGGCCTCCCACCCGGCGCGGGCGGCGGCGATGTCGCGGGCGCGGTCCTGCGTCTCCCAGGTGAAGCCCTCGCCCGAGACGACGAAGCGGCACTC
>CAYMRW010000211.1:0-4950 GCA_964392825.1 uncultured Rhodobacterales bacterium | reverse complement strand
GACTTCAAGGCCAAGGGCATCACCTACGAGCACCGCCTGATCGACGACATGGTGGCGGCCTCGCTCAAGTGGTCCGGCGGCTACGTCTGGGCGTGCAAGAACTACGACGGCGACGTGCAGTCCGACACCGTCGCGCAGGGCTTCGGCTCGCTCGGGCTGATGACCTCGCAGCTGATGACCCCCGACGGCCAGATCGTCGAGGCCGAGGCGGCGCACGGCACCGTCACCCGCCACTTCCGCCAGCACCAGAAGGGGGAGGCGACCTCGACGAACTCGATCGCCTCGATCTATGCCTGGACGGGCGGGCTCAAGCACCGCGCCAAGCTCGACGGCAACGACGCGCTGGCGAACTTCGCCGAGACGCTCAAGACGGTCACGGTCGATACCGTCGAGTCGGGTTACATGACCAAGGATCTCGCCCTCCTCGTCGGGCCCGAGCAGAAATGGCTGACGACGCAGGGCTTCCTCGACAAGATCGACGAGAACCTCCAGGCCGCCCTGACCTGAGCCTCGCTGGCCGCCACGCGGCCACCACGCTAGGTTCCCGGCATGAACAGCGTCTTGAGCGACCTCTGGGCCTACTTGCCGGGACCGATGCGCGACCAGCTTGCCGGCTACGTCAGCGGCTTCTGGCGCGTCCTGCCGCAACTCATCGCGGCAATCGTGTTCCTCGTGCTGGTGCTCCTCGTCTCGAAGGGGCTTCAGGCCGCCCTGCCCCGCGTGCTCCGCCGCGCGCGCATGCGGCAGGCGCTGATCGACGTTGTGATGATGGTCGTGGTCGTCGGCATCTGGCTCGTGGGCGGCCTGTTCGCCATCACCATCGCCTTCCCGACGGTAACGCCCAGCAAGGCGTTCGCGGCGCTCGGCATCGGCGGCGTCGCCATCGGCTTCGCCTTCAAGGACGTGTTCGAGAACTTCTTTGCCGGCCTGCTCCTGCTCCTGCGGGAGCCCTTCCGCAAGGGCGACTTCATCGAGGTCGAGGGGATCGACGGTCAGGTCGAGCAGATCACCATCCGCGACACCCACGTGCGTCAGACCGACGGTCAGCTTGTGGTGGCGCCGAACGCCTATCTGTTCAAGAACCCCGTCACGATCCGCACCGCACGCGAGCTGCGCCGCACGACGATCATCTGCGGTGTGGCCTACGGCGAGGACGTCGACCACGCGCGCGAGGTGATCGAGCAGGCGGTGAAGGCGGTCGACAGCGTCCGCGACGACGTCCGCGACGTGCAGATCTTCGCCCACGCCTTCGGCTCGTCCTCCATCGACTTCGAGGTCACGTGGTGGACCGGGTCGCGTCCGATCGACATTCGCGCCAGCCGCGACCAGGTCGTGGCGGCGGTCAAGCGCGCGCTCGACGAGGCCGGCATCGAGATCCCCTTCCCGTACCGGACCCTCACGTTCAAGGAACCGCTCCGGACCAGCGCCGTCGACGAGAGCCGCCTGAACGACGCCGCCGAGTAGCTTTGCCGATTGCCCAGCGTCGCCCGTGGGCGGGATCCCCGAGCGGCCGACCCGCCGCTTCCGGGAACGCCGCGACGATGGACGACACCCATGTGGTGGGACATCGCGAATTCCGCGTCTTTCGACCGCGGCTGCCCGTGCCGCAGCCATCTCGCGCCTAATCATGCCACGCCATCTTCGGCGACGAGTTCGATGCCGCGCTGCTGAAAGGGGCGGCGGCGTTCGGCACTCCGACCGGCAACCCTCGCTCTGGCGTTGGCGGTCTGCAGGCCGCCGCGAGGCCACCGGGAGTCCTTGCACCTGATCGCGGGCGGGCTATTGCTCCCTTTTCACCTGCCCACCCGAGGACGCCCGCCGCATGGACCTGCGCAACATCGCGATCATTGCCCATGTTGATCACGGCAAGACCACCCTTGTCGACGAACTGCTGAAGCAGTCGGGCGCCTTCCGAGAGGGTCAGGCCGTCGCGGAGCGGGCGATGGATTCCAATGACCTGGAGCGCGAACGGGGCATTACCATCCTCGCCAAGTGCACGTCGGTCGACTGGAAGGGCACGCGGATCAACATCGTCGACACGCCAGGCCACGCCGATTTCGGAGGCGAGGTCGAACGGATCCTGTCGATGGTCGACGGCGTCGTCCTCCTCGTCGATGCCGCCGAGGGGCCGATGCCGCAAACGAAGTTCGTGACGTCGAAGGCGTTGGGTCTCGGGCTCCGTCCGATCGTCGTGCTCAACAAGGTCGACAAGCCCGACGCCGAGCCAGACCGGGCGCTGAACGAGGTCTTCGATCTCTTCGCCGATCTCGGCGCCGACGAGGATCAGCTCGACTTTCCGCACCTCTACGCCTCGGGCCGCTCCGGCTGGGCCGCCGCAGAGATAGACGGACCGCGCAAGACGCTCGCCGCCCTCTTCGACCTCATCGTGCACCACGTACCCGCCCCGCGCCAAGCACGGCACACCGACGAGCCGTTCCGCATGCTGGCGACGACGCTCTCGGCCGACCCGTTCATCGGCCGCATCCTGACCGGCCGGATCGAAAGCGGCCGGCTCAGGACCGGGGCGACGGTCCAGGCCATCTCGCGGATGGGCCAGCAGATCGAACAGTTCCGGGTGTCGAAGATCCTGGCCTTCCGCGGCCTCGCGCAGCAGCCGGTGGAAGAGGCGCTGGCCGGCGACATCGTCACACTTGCCGGCATGTCGAAGGCGACGGTGTCGGACACCATCTCCGCGCTCGCGGTCGAAGAGCCGCTGCCGGCGCAGCCGATCGACCCGCCCACGATCTCGGTCACGTTCGGCATCAACGACAGCCCGCTCGCCGGGCGCGACGGCAGCAAGGTCCAGTCCCGAGTCATCCGCGAGCGACTGCTCCGCGAGGCGGAGTCGAACGTGGCGATCCGCGTCACCGACACGCCCGGCGGCGATGCCTTCGACGTCGCCGGCCGCGGCGAGCTGCAGATGGGCGTCCTCATCGAGAACATGCGGCGCGAGGGGTTCGAGCTCTCGATCTCCCGACCGCGCGTCCTCTTCCGCGAGATCGACGGGCAGGAGCATGAGCCCATCGAGGAAGTGACGATCGACGTCGACGACGACTACACGGGCGCCGTCATCGAGAAGCTGACCGGCACCCGCCGCGGCGACCTCGTGGAGATGCGCCCCGCGGGCGCCGGCAAGACCCGCATCGTCGCGCACGTGCCGTCCCGCGGCCTCATCGGCTACCACGGGGAGTTCCTGACCGACACCCGCGGCACCGGCGTCCTCAACCGCATCTTTCACGGATGGGCGCCCTACAAGGGACCGATCCCGGGACGGCGCGCGGGCGCGTTGATCTCGATGGAGGACGGCCAGTCGGTCGCCTACGCGCTCTTCAACCTCGAGGACCGCGGGCGGATGTTCATCGGCGCGCAGGAGCAGGTCTATCAGGGCATGATCATCGGCGAGCATGCCCGCGACAACGACCTCGAGGTGAACCCGCTCAAGGGGAAGAAGCTGACCAACATCCGCGCCGCCGGCAAGGACGATGCCGTCACCCTGACCCCGCCCGTGCGCATGAGCCTCGAGCAGGCGATCGCCTACATCGACGACGACGAGCTCGTCGAGGTCACGCCGTCCACGATCCGCCTGCGCAAGCGCCATCTCGATCCGCACGAGCGCAAGCGGCAGGCCCGCGCAAGCGCCTGACGGTTGCCTCGGGTCGACATCTGCGGCATGTTGCATATGTGCGCGGTGCCCTTCTTTCGCTCGTCTTCGCCGTGGCCGTGCAGGCGCCTCCCGCTCTCGCGGCATCGGTTCGCTGCGACGGGGTGAACGCCACCGTCGCGGCGGACGAGCGTTCGGACGCACGGCGCACCTGCAGGGCCATCGAGGCGACCCATCCGGCAATGCAGGAATGCGGCCTCGAGACCGACCGGCACATCACGATCACGCTCGTTCCGGAGATCACGCACCAGGGCGCGGTGTGCCTCGGACGGTACGCTTGCGAGACCCACGACATCGAAGTCGTGGAGCCGGATCACCTCCGGGCGGCGCTCGCCTCCGACAGCATCCTGAACCGGCTGGATGCCGGCGACCTCTTCGACGGTCTCGTCGTCCACGAATGGAGCCATGCGATGCTCGACGAGGTTACGGACGACCGCCGTCTGAGCACCGCCGATCAGGAGTACGTGGCCTACGCCATGCAGTTGTCGACGATGCCCGCAGAGCAGCGCGCGACATGGCTCAAAGCCTACCCGACCTCGTCGACGCTCGATCCGCGCGGAATCAACGGGCTCGTCGCCCTGATCGACCCGGCCGCCTTCGCGGCGCGGTCCTGGCGCTACTTCTCCGGGCGCGGCGGGTGCGAGACGGTTCGGGACATCATCGACGGGCGGTTGTCGTTTCGGACGCGGGCAATGTGACGCCCCGAACCGGTTGCCCCAGGCACCGGCGGCGAAGCGGGCCGGCTCCACGAGGCGGCGGGCGCCCAAGGAGACGCCCTGGAGGCGAGTTGCCTGGCGACGACAGGGTTTCTGCGGCGCTCGCACGCGGCATAGGCCGTGGGCAGGCGCCTCGTCCGATATCCGGCCTCGGTGCGGTCCGCGGCGCGGGACGGTCGGCTTCCGCGTGGCCCCGCTGCCTGCCCATCTCGCAAGGGAGGGCCGACCGGATCCCAGCGGCGCTCCCTCGAACCATCAATGGCCTGAGCGGAGAGACCGGCGCCCCGCGCGGACGGTACGGTCTCCGACGCCCACGCATCTCTCAGCCTTCGAGAACCTTTTCCGCGGCGGCAATGGCACGGTCGGCGTTGGCCGCGTCGGGTCCGCCGCCTTGGGCGAGGTCGGGACGGCCGCCGCCGCCCTTGCCGCCGAGCTCGCCCACCGCGGCGCGGACGAGGTCGATGGCCGACAGCCTGTCGACCAGATCGGTGGTCACGCCGGCCGCGACCGCGGCCTTACCGCCGCTGTCGGCGATGAGCAGGACGGCCCCCGATCCGAGGCGTGCCTTGTGCT
>CAYMRW010000210.1:0-4953 GCA_964392825.1 uncultured Rhodobacterales bacterium | reverse complement strand
CCCCCGACACGCGGATTATGATTCCGCTGCTCTAACCAACTGAGCTACTCCGCCACGCGACGATGCGAATTATGCGGTTGCCGACTGACCGTCAACCGGCAAGACGCCTGCACCGGCCCGCTCCGGCGCGCCGTTGACACCCGCGCGACGGCGCGCCACCTGTGCGCTCCGCAACTGGCCCGAGGGAGGCCTTCAATGTCGATCCCGCAGGAGGGCGGCGGCCCGATAGAGAGCCACGCGCAGCTCGCCGAGTATCTCGAGAGCGGCTGCAAGCCGAGGGCGGACTGGCGGATCGGCACCGAGCACGAGAAGTTCGGCTATTGCCGTGACACCCTGGGGCCGCTGCCCTACGAGGGCGCGCGGTCGGTGCGGGCGATGCTCGACGGGCTCGCGGACCGGTTCGGCTGGACCCGTCTCGAGGAGGCGGGGAACGTCATCGGGCTGAAGAAGGACGGCGCCAACATCAGTCTCGAGCCGGGCGGTCAGCTCGAGCTCTCGGGGGCGCCGCTCCGCAACATCCACCAGACCTGCGACGAGGTGAACGAACATCTGGCGCAAGTGAAGTCGGTCGCCGACGAGATCGGCTGCGGGTTCATCGGACTCGGGGCCGCGCCGACTTGGACGCACGACCAGATGCCGATGATGCCGAAGGGGCGCTACCGGCTGATGACGGACTACATGTCCAAGGTCGGCAGCCACGGCCTGCAGATGATGTATCGCACCTGCACCGTGCAGGTGAACCTCGACTTCGGGTCCGAGGCCGACATGGTGAAGAAGCTGCGGGTGGCGCTGGCGCTGCAGCCGGTGGCGACGGCGCTCTTCGCCAACTCGCCGTTCCTCGAGGGCAAGCTCAACGGATACAAGTCGTGGCGCAGCCGAATCTGGCGCGACCTCGACCCCGACCGGACCGGGATGCTGCCCTGGGCCTTCGAGGACGGGATGGGGTTCGAACGGTGGGTCGACTATGCGCTCGACGTGCCCATGTACTTCGTCTACCGCGACGGCCGCTACGTCGACGCGACGGGTCAGTCGTTCCGCGACTTCCTCAAGGGCGAGCTCCCGGCGCTGCCCGGCGAGAAGCCGACGCTGTCGGACTGGGCCGACCATCTCACGACGATCTTTCCCGAGGCGCGCATCAAGACCTTCATCGAGATGCGCGGGGCCGACGGGGGCCCGTGGCGACGGCTCTGCGCGCTGCCGGCCCTATGGGTCGGGCTGCTCTACGACGACGCGGCGCTCGACGCGGCGTGGGACCTCGTGAAGGACTGGTCCGCGGAGACCCGCGACGCGCTGCGCGTGGTCGCGGGGCGCGACGGGCTACAGGGCGTCGTCGACGGTCTGCAGCTGCACGACCTGGCGCGGGAGGTCGTGGCGATCGCCGGGGCGGGGCTGAAGGCCCGTGCCGTCGAGGGGGAGGGGGGTCTCGTCCCCGACGAGACGCACTTCCTCAACGCCCTCGTCGAGAGCGTCGAAAGCGGGCGCGTGCCGGCGGACGAGCTGATCGCCCGCTACGAGGGCGCGTGGGAGGGCGACGCCTCGCGCGTCTTCGACGAGTACAGCTACTAGCGCCGCGTCAGACCACGCGGAGGGTCAGCGTGCCCACGGCGTCTGCGGACGCTTCGAGGACGTCGCCGCGGGAAACGGGCCCCACGCCCGAGGGCGTGCCCGAGAGGATGACGTCCCCGGCGGCAAGCGTAAAGTAGTCCGACAGGTACGAGATCATCTCCGGCACCTTCCAGATCATCTGCGCGAGGTCGCCCTCCTGTCGCACTTCACCGTTCACGGCGAGCGCGATGCGGCCCTCGGACGGGTGACCGATCTCGGCCGCGGGGACCAGCGGGCCGCAGGGCGCCGAGCGCGCGAACGCCTTGCCGATCTCCCACGGGCGGCCGAGCTTCTTCTGCTCCCCCTGCAGGTCGCGGCGCGTCATGTCGAGCGCGAGGCCGTAACCGAAGACGTGGTCGAGCGCCTGCCCGACCGGGATGTTCCTGCCGCCCGACTTGAGCGCGACCGCAAGCTCCACCTCGTGGTGCACGTCCGAGCTGCGATCGGGGTAGGGAAATTCGCCTGAGGGGTCGAGGTCGTCGGGGTTCTTCTGGAAGAAGAACGGCGGCTCGCGATCGGGATCGTGCCCCATCTCGACCGCGTGGGCGGCGTAATTCCGGCCAATGCAGTAGACACGCCGGACGGGGAACCGCTCGTCGCTGCCACGGACCGGCAGGGAGGGCCGGTCCGGCGCTTCGATCACGTAGCTTGCCATGGTCAACCTCGCGCTTGGACGCGGCTTTTCGGTAGCCGATCGACCGCGCCCGATCAACACGAATTGATCCGACCAATGCCGCCGGTTTCGCAGGCGGGCTAAATTGGTTGCTTTTGATCTTGCGCCTCGTATGCTTCGGGACAGCGGGGGAGGCATGTCGGAGGCACGTCAATGCTCCATCAGGTCGCGACCCGGTTGGACACGCTGCAGCGGTTGCGCGACCTGATCGCCGAGGGTGGCTACGCCTCAGGCGACCGCCTGCCGCCCGAGCGGCGGCTGATCGAGGATTTGGGCGTCGGCCGTGCCGAGCTGCGGCGGGCGCTCGATCGGCTCGAGCGCGACGGCGTCATCTGGCGCCATGTCGGCAAGGGAACGTTCGTCGCCGGCGCGGCGGCCAACGGCTGCGACGTCGCGCGCCAGATGACGCCGATGCGGATGATGCAGGCGCGCCTCTGCATGGAGCCGGCGCTGGCGCGGGAGGCTGCCATACACGCGAATGCCGAGGCGCTGGGTCGGCTCGACGCCGTCTGCGGACGGGCGGAACGTGCCGCGTCTTGGGCCGAGTACGAGGCGCAGGACGACGCGTTCCATCATGCCGTGGCCGAGGCCGCGGACAACGCGCTTCTCGTCGAGACGTTCGAGCGGCTGAACGCCGTGCGCCGCGCCGTCGCCTGGGGCGCGGTGGCGCGCACCAGCGCGCGGCCCGGTGCGGGGCACCAGAGCTTTGCCGAGCACCGCCGCATCGTCGCCGCGATCGCCGAGCGCGACGCCGACGGGGCGTGGCGCGCGATGCGCGATCACCTGCGGTCGGTTTCGGCGCGCCTGTTTCCCTGAAAGGGGCAACGACCGGGAAGAAAAGGGAGGGAGATCATGACCACGAGACGCATGACGATGACGGGCGGCGCCATCGCCGCGACGATGCTGCTGACGGGAATGCCCGCCGCGGCGCAGGACGATCCGCTCGGCATAGCCTTCGGCGACATTGCGAGTGTCGAGAGCCTGAACCTGCTCATCGCCATGGAGCGGACGAAGGAGCGTGGCGTCCCGATGGAGCTGACGTTCTTCAACTCGGAGGACGTCGCCGTGCAGGCGGTGCTCACGGGCGAGGCGGATATCGGGGTCGGCTCGCCCTACGCCTTCATCCAGAACTCCGGCGCGCCGATCCGCATGTTCTACCGGATGTCGACGCTGCTGTTCTTCCCCGTCGTCAACTCCGAGGTCTATTCGGGGTGGGAGGATCTGGACGGACAGGAGGTGACGGTGCACAGCCGCGGCTCGGGCACCGAGGCGCTGATGCGGCTGATGGAGCAGCGGCACGGCATCGAGTACTCGAACATCTCGTACGTGCCGGGCTCGGAGGTGCGGGCGGGCGCCATGCTGCAGGGGACCATCGACGCCTCCATCGTCGACGCCGCCAACTTCCGCCTGCTGCAGGAGGAGGGGGGCGACAAGTTCGCCCGGCTGCCCCTCGACGGCGTGAACGCCACCGACGAGGCGCTCTACGCCTCGACCGAGGTGCTCGAGGCGCGGGCCGACGACATCCAGGTGTTCGTCGAAGAGCTCCTGCGCATGTGGGCCGACATCAACGCCGACCCGGCGATCGTCGGCGAGCTGCGCGAGCAGTACGGCCTCCTGCCCGACCTCCCCGAGGGGGTGGCGATGGAGGCCGTTCCCTACTACGCCGAGGCGGTCGAGAACGGCATCTACCCCGAGGACGGCGGCGCGCCCGAGGATGCGGCCGACGACATCGCGTTTCTCGCGGCCGCGGGCCAGGTCGAGGCGGCGGACGACGTCGATGCGTCCGACTACTGGGACTTCGGCCCCCTCGAGGCGGCGCAGGCCGCCGAGTAGGGGCGGGGCGCGTGAGCGTCGTCGAGACAGGGCCGGTCCGCGGGCCCTTCGGGGCGGCGGCGGGCCGCGTCGCGGCGACGCCGCTCACGTGGCAGCTCCTGTCGCTCGGCCTCCTCTTCGCGGCGTGGGAGGTCGCCGGGCGCTCGGAGTTCAGCTGGGCCTTCCCGACCTTCCTCGAGACGCTCGCGGCGCTGGGCGAGATGGCGGCCGACGGCTCGCTCGGCGCCGCCTACCTCAGGACGGCGGAGCCCCTGGTGATCGGCCTCGTCATCTCGCTCGTCGTCGGCGTCGGGGCGGGGGTCGGCATGGGCCTCCGCCGCGAGGTGGAGTGGCTCACCCTGCCGCTCTTCATCACCGCGCAGGCGGCGCCGATGGCGGCGCTGATCCCGCTCATCACCTTCGTCTACGGCATCGGGCTGACCGCCAAGGTGCTCGCCGTCTGCATGCTGGCGATGCCGGTCATCGCCATCAACAGCTACAAGGCCGTGCGCAACGTGCCCGCCTCGCTCCTCGACATGTCGCGGTCGTTCATGGGGTCGCGCGCCCAGCAGATCCGCCAGGTGGTGCTGCCCGCGGCGGCGCCGATGATGTTCGCGGGGATCCGGCTCGGCGTCGCCGAGGGGTTCTCGGGCGTGGTGCTGGCGGAGCTCTTGATCACGCCGACCGGCATCGGCGATCTCATCACCTTCCATCGGTCGATCGCGAACTATCCGCACATGTACGCCGTCATCGCCTCGATTGTCGCGCTGGCCGTCGTCACCGTCTCGCTGCTGCACCGTCTCGAGGTGACGCTGTTCCGGCCCGAGAAGCGGACGCCGGCATGAACGCGACCCCGCCCCTTC
>CAYMRW010000209.1:0-4973 GCA_964392825.1 uncultured Rhodobacterales bacterium | reverse complement strand
GGCGCACGGCTCGGACGCCGGGCCGGGGATCTCCTGCTGTCGGACTATTTCGTCCTCTACCTGTCGCTCGCGTACTTCGTCGCGCTGGTCCCGTTCCTGCCGACGCTGACGAACCCGGCGAACCTTTCGAACCTGCTCTCGAACATCTGGCCGCTGCTCGTCGTGGCCGTGGGCCAGACCTTCGTGCTGACGGTCGGCGGCATCGATCTGAGCCAGGGATCGGTCATCGGCCTGACGAGCGTCGTCGCCGGCGCGCTCCTCGCCACCGCGGCCAACCCCAGCGTCCTGTCCGATGCGCCGATATGGGGCTGGCTGCTCAGCGAAACCGGGGGGCCGCTCGCGACGACCGGGTGGGGCGTGGCGCTGGGAATCGGCGCGATGCTGCTCACGGGCCTGGTGATCGGCGCGCTCAACGGCGTCTCGATCGCCTATCTCGGCATGCCGCCCTTCATGGTGACGCTGGTCGGCCTGATCGCCGTCGGCGCCTTCGCCATCTGGCTGACGCAATCCGAGAACATCCGCCCGCTTCCCGAGGCCTTCGTGCAGCTCGGCAAGGGCGACATCGTCTCGCTCTATCTCGGCGCCCAGGACGAGCCGCAGATCCCGCGGAGGCAGATCTACTCCTTCGTCACCTACCCGATGCTGATCGCTCTCGGCATCGCCGTCGCCGCGCACCTCGTGCTCGGCCGGACCGTGTTCGGCCGCTACGTCTATGCCGTCGGCGCCAACCGCCGCGCCGCCGAGATTTCGGGCGTTCCGGTCCGCCGCGTCATCGTCGCGGTCTTCGTCATATCGGCCCTCTGCGCGGCCGCGGGCTCGATCCTCTACTCGGCCCGACTCGAGGCGGGGCGGCCGACGCTGGGCGAGGGCGCGTTCCTGCTCGACGTCATCGGCGCGGTGGTGATCGGTGGCACCAGCCTCTTCGGCGGAAAGGGCAAGGTGATCTGGACCGCGTTCGGCGTGCTGTTCTTCGTGCTGCTGTCGAACACGCTCAACCTGATGAACCTCTCGTCCTTCCACATCGACATGGTGAAGGGCGGCGTGATCCTGGCCGCGGCGATGCTCAACGTCGCGCGCACCCGGTTGATGCGGGAGCGCGTGTCATGACGGCGCTCCTGCGCCTCGAGGGGCTCTCGAAGGCGTTCTTCGGGGTCCTCGCGGTCGAGGACGTGACCCTCGACGTGGCGAGAGGCTTGGTCACCGGGCTGATCGGCGAGAACGGAGCGGGCAAGTCAACGCTGATGAACATGATCGGCGGCGTCGTCGCGCCGAGCGGCGGCCGGATGCTGTGGCGCGGGGAACCATACGCGCCGGCGGACGCCGCGGAGGCGAGCGAGCGTGGCATCGCCTTCATTCACCAGGAACTCAACCTGTTCTCCAATCTGACGATCGCCGAGAACCTCTTCGTCAACGGCTTCCCCAAGCGTTTCGGCCTGATCGACCGCCGCGCGATCGGCGCCCGGACGGCCGAGCTGATGGAGGTCGTCGGCCTCGACGTGCCGCCCGGCGCGCATGTCGGCGACCTCGCGCCGGGCGAGCGACAGCTCGTCGAGATCGCCAAGGCGCTGCACCGCGAGGCCGAGCTGATCATCTTCGACGAACCGACGACCTCGCTGACCCCGCGCGAGACCGGCCGCCTGTTCGAGGTGATCGGGCGGCTCCGCGACGCCGGCAAGACGATCATCTACATCAGTCACGTCCTGGGTGATGTTGCCCGCCTCTGCGACGGCGTCGCCGTGCTGCGCGACGGTCGCCTCGTCGACCAGGGTCCGGCGCGCGACTTCGACGTGCCGCGGATGATCCGCGCGATGATCGGCCGCGAACTCTCCGGTCTCTTCCCCGAGCGCACCGGGGGGCCGTCGCACGAGGTCGTACTGTCTGCGGCGGGTCTTTCGCAGCCGGGGCTTCTCGAGAACGTCTCGTTCGAGGTCCATCGCGGCGAGATCCTGGGCCTCTTCGGCCTGATGGGGTCTGGCCGCAGCGAGTTGGCGCGGGTGCTCTTCGGCCTCGACCCCGTCGCCCGCGGCGAGGTGAGCCTCGGCGGCACGCCGCTCGCGGCCGGCCCGCGCGAGCGCATCCGCGCCGGCATGGCCTTCGTCACCGAGGACCGCCGCGAGGACGGACTGATGATGGAGGCGCCGATCGCCGAGAACCTGGCTCTCGTCTCGATCGGTCGCTTCGGCCGGGCGCCGATGGCCTTCGTCGACCGCGAGGCCTTCGCGGGCGCGGCGGCGGCAGCGGCCGAGCAGGTGCAGCTGAAGGCGGGCGACATCGCGGTGCAGCCCGCCAAGGCGCTGTCGGGGGGCAACCAGCAGAAGGTGGTGATCGGCAAGTGGCTGATGCGCGGCCCCCGCGCCTTCATCCTCGACGAGCCCACGCGCGGCGTCGACGTCGGCGCCAAGTTCGAGATCTACACGTTGGCCGACCGGCTGGCGGCGGAGGGCGGTGCGATCCTCTTCATCTCGTCCGAGATCGAGGAGCTGATGGGCGTCTCGGACCGCATCCTCGTGATGAACCAGGGCGAGATCGTCGGCGAGTTCGCGCCTCCGTTCCGGCAGGAAGCGATCCTCGGCGCAGCCTTCCGCGAGGCGGCGGCATGACCGGAGGCGGCGGCTTCCTCCTGCGCCACGCGACCCTCCTGATCTTTGCGGCGGTGGTCGCGTTCTTCGGCCTGCAGAACCCCGATTTCCTGACGCCCGAGAGCCTCGGCAACATCGTCAAGCAGGCCTCGTTCATCGGCATCGCCGCGGTGGGTATCACCTTCGTGCTGCTGACCCGCGGCATCGACCTGTCCGTCGGCTCGGCGATGTATCTCGGGCCGCTGATCGCCGGGTTCGCGATGCGCGAGGCGGGGGTCGGCGTCGCTGGCGGGCTCGTGGTGGCGGCGCTCGCCGGCCTCGGCATGGGCGGGCTGAACGCGCTCTTCATCGTCCGCTTCAACATCGCCCCCTTCATCGTGACGCTCTCGACGCTGTTCTTCTTTCGCGGGCTCGGGACCCTGATGACGAGTTCGCGGCAGTTCGACTTCGACCCGTCGCTGCTCAAGTTCGGACTGTCCTCGGTTCTTGGCGTGCCGTTGCCGATCGTGTTCTTCGCCATCGCGGCGCTCGCGGCGCACGTGACGCTGACGCGGACGACCTTCGGGCGGCAGGTCTACGCCGTCGGAGCCGACCTCGAGGCGGCGCGGAAGGCCGGGATCCGCGTCGGCTGGGTCACCGCGCGGGTGTACCTGATCTCGTCCGCCGCGGCGTCGATCGCGGGCTTCGTGCTCATCGCGCAGATCGGCCGCCTCGACGTTGCCTTCGGCGAGGGCCGCGAGTTCGACGTCATCGCGGCGGCAGTGCTCGGCGGCGCCAGCCTCTTCGGCGGGATCGGCACGGCCTTCGGCGCCGTCGTCGGCGCGACGCTGATCCAGACCGTCAAGCTCGGGCTCGTCTTCACCGGGGTCAATCTCTACCTGCAGCCGATCGCCCTTGGCGCGGTAATCTTCCTCGCGGTTCTCGCGGATAGTCTGAGGATGTGGCGGCTGCAGGCTGCCAAGCGCCGAACCATCCGCGCCACAGGCAGCGTCTGAGCTTCGGAACGCTCCGGATCGGGCTGAACCGACTTGTCGGCTGTACCCCGCCCTGTTCACAGCATGCATCCGGCGACCAGCGGATCGCCTGCCGGGCGTGGAATTCGCTGTGTGGTCCGGAGCCTCCCAGTGCCCTTGCGCCGACTACGGTCCGTCTCGCCGCCGGTCAGCCGTTCGACCGCCGAGCCGCCGCGGAATGTCGGCGACGCGGGTGTCCGTCTTGCGACCGAAATCAGGCGCCGCCGAGACACAGACCCCGCGGATCGGTCGAACAGGGGCATCTCGGCAGAGGCGGGCACCCGGAGAGGGAAGAAGCCACGTTCAAGGTGCCACTTCTGTCGAACCCCCGCTCTCTGTCCGGGAACCTGCCGCCTCCGCCCCGTGATCGTCAGATCCAACGCGCTTTGCCCCTCGCGTCGGGCCGATACGTTTCGGGCGATGCTGCCGAAAGACCAGGAGGCCGTCCCGCGACAACGCTCCACGCCGACGCCATCCGTCTCGACGGTGCCGCGCGACCCCGGCTCGACCCGAGGCGCCGCGGGATGAGAGACGCCGTCCCCGCCGCGAGGCTCGACCTCCGGGTCTTCGACGCCGGGGTCGGCGTCGAGAAGGGGAGCCGCGCCGCTGCATTGACACCTTCGGCGCAGGCCGCATCTTCCGCTGTACGCGCAGCCTTAGGGGGAACGCGACGTGGGCGAGATGTACGAGGAGGTCGCCAAAATCATCGCCAGCTCCTGCGACGTGGAGCGGAGCGAGATCGCGCCGGAAAAGCATCTCATCCGCGACCTGGGGCTCGACTCGATCGACCTCTTCGACGTTGCCTTCGCCATCGAGGCGCGGTTCGGCATCGAGCTTCCGCTCGAGACCTGGGGCGAGGATGTCGGCGGGAGCGAACTGGCCCAATCCGTCGATCTCGTGATGCACCGTTTCTGCGAACGCATCGATGCGCTGGTGGCCGAGAAGGCGGGCTAGACGAATCGGACCCATCCGGCAGGACCGACATGCACGGGGACCCGCGGGCGCGTCCACATGGCCGCGATCGGCAGGCTGCCCGTGCACCACGACGTCCGGTGGGTGACGGGCCCGCTGCCCGCCAGGTCGCCGTGACCGGCGTCGGGCTTCTCTCGGCGCGGGGCGACACGGTCGCGTCGCACCTGGCGGCGCTCGCGTCCGCGGACGACATGCAGGCGGACATCGAGAGGTTCGCGCCGCACGCGGTCGTGCCGCTCGCCCCCGTCAGCTACGAGGCGCGTATCCCGCGCCGTGCCGACCGTCGGCAGATGGAGCGTTGGCAGCTCATGGGCGTGCATGCGGCGAGCCGCGCGCTCGAGATCGCGGGCCTTGGCGACGACGAGGCGCTGCGCACGCTCCCCGTCAACGTCGCGGTCGGCGGCGGCGG
>CAYMRW010000208.1:0-4981 GCA_964392825.1 uncultured Rhodobacterales bacterium | reverse complement strand
TTCATGATGGCGATCCTGTTCGTGCTCGGCATGTTCCTCGACTGGGTCGGGATCGCGCTTCTGACGATGCCGATCTTCGTGCCGATCATCACGAGCCTCGGCTTCGACCCGGTCTGGTTCGGGGTGCTGTTCTGCATGAACATGCAGATGAGCTTTCTGTCGCCGCCGTTCGGGCCGGCAGCGTTCTACCTCAAGTCGGTGGCGCCGCCCGACATCAGCCTCGGCACCATCTTCCGCTCGCTCCTGCCGTTCATCTGCCTGCAAGCGCTCGCGGTCGCGGTGCTGATCGCGTTCCCCGGCATAGCCCTGCACTAGGCCGCCATTCGTCGCGATCCCCGAAAGGCGCTTTCGGGCGAACCGGCATGGCCGCGGGCGAAACCGCCCGGCATCCTTCACGCGGATGGACGGGGGTCCACGGCATGAACGACGACACCGGGGAAACGCCCCAGACGGGCATCTATGCCGCGCCGAGGGGCGGGCATCCGCCGCAGACCGACCTGCTGTCGGGGCGCGCGGTCTTCACCGACAGCTACGCCGTGATCCCCGCGGGGGTGATGCGCGACATCGTCACGAGCCGCCTGCCGCACTGGCGTCGGACCAGGGCCTGGGTGCTGGCGCGGCCGATGACCGGGTTCGCCGAGACGTTCGCCCAATACGCGATGGAGGTCGAGCCGGGCGGGGGCAGCGACGACCCCGAGCCCGACCCGGCGGCGGAGGGCGCGGTCTTCGTGACCGGGGGCGAGCTGACGCTGACGGCCGGGGGCGCCGAACGGGCGCTGAAACCCGGTGGCTTCGCCTACCTGCCGCCCGGGGCGGGCTGGACGGCACGGAACACGGGGGAGACGGCGGCGTGGTTCCAGTGGATCCGGAAGGCCTGGGTGCCGGCCCCGGGGCTACAGCCGCCGCCGGCCTTCTTCGCCCATGACGCCGAGGTAACGCCGCAGCCGATGCCGGGAACCGAAGGGCGCTGGGCCACGACGCGGTTCATGGATCCCGACGACATGCGCCACGACATGCACGTGACGGTGGTGACGCTCGAGGCCGGGGCGTCGATCCCGTTCCTCGAGACCCATGTGATGGAGCACGGGCTCTACGTGCTGGAGGGCAAGGCCGTCTACCGGCTGAACCGGGATTGGGTCGAGGTCGAGGCGGGCGACTTCATGTGGCTCCGCGCGTTCTGCCCGCAGGCCTGCTATGCTGGCGGGCCGGGGCGGTTCCGCTACCTGCTCTACAAGGACGTGAACCGGCACGCCGCGCTCCGCCTGGGAGGCTGATGGCCCGGTGGGAGCCTGTCGGGCTCGGGCACTCTCTAGGCAGAGCGCGTACGGCCGCCGAGGGCCTCCGACACCGCGTCGGCCGCGGCGATGACGTGCGCCGCGAGGTCGACGACGTTCTCCGGCGTGACGCGGCTAATCGGCCCCGAGACCGAGATCCCGGCGATGGTCTCGCCATAGGCGTTGCGGATCGCGGCGGCGACGCAGCGCATTCCCTGCGTCCGTTCCTCGTTGTCGACGGCATAGCCCCGGCCCCGTATGGCCGCCACTTCGGCCTCGAGCGCGCCGGGATCGGTGATCGTGTGATCGGTGTAGCCCGGCAGGTCGCGTGGCAGGCCGCCCCGCCCGTCCGAGCGCCCCGCGAGAAGCGCCTTGCCGATTCCGGAGGCATGGAGCGGTGACTTTGTACCCGGCGGAAAGAACGCACGGATCGCCGCATGCGTCTCGACCTGGCTGACGAAGAGGACCGCGCCGTCGCTCTCGACGCCCAGGTTCGCGGTCTCGCCCGTCGCTTCCATGAGATCGCGAAGGACCGGGCGGGCGCGCTCGATCAGGCTCGTCCGGCGAAGGAACGAGGATCCGACCTCGAAGGCGCCGGGGCCGACATGCCAGGTCTGCCCCCGCTCCTCGAACTCGACGATGCGGTGCGCCTGCATGGTCGTCAGCACGCGGTAGACCGTCGCGGGCGCTTCGCCCACCGCCTCGGCCAGCCGCGATAGCGTCGCCTCCTCCATCTTGGCAAGCGCGCCGAGGACTCCGAGGGCGCGGTCCAGCGCCTTGATGGTGTTCTGTTCGGTCCGGTCGTCGAACGCGCGGGGCCGTCCGCGCTGCCGCCGCCCGGGCGCGTCGTCCTTCATCGCCTCGCCCTCTTCAGAAAAACCGTTTCGTCCGGTGAAAAATCATTCCTCTTTTCTTGCGAGGGGTCTAGCGCGAGACGAAGCAAATGAAAAATGTTTTCAAAAAACTTGGCCGCGACGGCGCGCCGCACTATGGTCCGGTTGTGCGAGAGGAGGAGTGCGACGTGAGCGTGCAGAACCCGGTCTTCATTCCCGGCCCGACCAACATGCCGGAGGCGTTGCGCAAGGCCTGCGACATGCCGACCATCGACCACCGGTCGCAGCTCTTCGGCGAGATCCTGCGGCCGTGCCTCGCCGACGTGCGCGAGGTGCTGAAGAGCCGCTCGGCGCAGGTGTTCCTGTTTCCGTCGAGCGGCACCGGCGGCTGGGAGACGGCGCTGACGAACACGCTCAGCCCCGGCGACCGGGTGCTGGCGGCGCGGAACGGCATGTTCTCGCACCGATGGATCGACATGTGCCGACGCCACGGTCTGGAGGTCGAGGTAGTCGAGGCGCCCTGGGGGGCGGGCATCCCCGCCGATCGGTACGAGGAGATCCTCACGGCGGACAGCGGGCACTCGATCAAGGCCGTGCTTGCCACGCACAACGAGACGGCGACCGGGGTCCGGTCCGACATCGCGGCGGTGCGACGCGCGATGGACGCCGCAGGACACCCGGCGCTGCTGATGGTCGACGGTGTGAGCTCGATCGCGTCGATGGACTTCCGCTTCGACGAGTGGGGCGTCGACATCGCCGTCACCGGCTCGCAGAAGGGGTTCATGCTGCCCGCGGGCCTGGCCATCCTCGGCTTCAGCGACAAGGCGATGCGGGCGGGAGACGGGGCGCGGCTGCCGCGGACCTACTTCGACATCCGCGACATGGAGGCGGGCTACGCGAAGAACGGCTATCCGTACACGCCCGCGGTCGGCATGATGAACGGACTGAGGTTGTCCTGCCAGATGCTGCTCGGCGAGGGACTGGAGAACGTCTTCGCCCGCCACCATCGCATCGCCGACGGGGTGCGTGCGGCGGCCCGCGCGTGGGAGATGGAGCTTTGCGCGCAGGGCCCCGAACTCTGGTCGGACACGGTGAGCGCCATTCGCACGCCGGCGGGCTTCGACGCGACGCGCATCGTGACGCATGCGGCCGACCGGTACGGGATGGCGTTCGGCGTCGGACTGGGCGAGGTTCAGGGAAAGGTGTTCCGCATCGGCCATCTCGGCAGTCTGACCGACGCCATGACCCTGTCGGGCCTGGCGGTCGCGGAGATGGCGATGGCCGACCTCGGTCTGCCGGTGCGGCTCGGCTCCGGCGTCGCGGCGGCGCAGGAGGTCTACCGCGCCACGAGCGCGCGGGAGAAGCGGGAGGCGGCGTAATGAAGGACGTGGGCGACCTGACGATCCCGACCTTCGACGACGTGGTCGAGGCGCACGAACGCATCCGGCCCCATATCCACCGGACGCCGATCCTGACCTCGTCGACGTTCGACGCGATGACGGGCGCCGAACTGTTCTTCAAGTGCGAGAACTTCCAGAAGGCCGGCGCCTTCAAGGTGCGCGGGGCCACGAACGCCGTCTTCGGGCTGTCGGACGAGATGGCGGCACGGGGCGTCGCGACGCATTCGAGCGGCAACCACGCGCTGTCGCTGAGCTACGCCGCCGGGCGCCGCGGCATCCCCTGCCATGTGGTGATGCCGCGCACGGCACCCGAAGCCAAGAAGGACGCGGTCCGCGGCTACGGCGGGCAGATCACCGAGTGCGAGCCGTCGACCTCGAGCCGCGAAGCGGTGTTCGCCGAGGTGGAGGAGCGCACGGGCGCCGACTTCGTCCACCCCTACAACGACCCCCGCGTGATCGCAGGACAAGGCACCTGCTCGCGCGAATTGATGGAGCAGGTCGAGGGGCTCGACACCGTGATCGCGCCCATCGGCGGCGGCGGCATGGTCTCGGGAACCTGCCTGACGCTGTCCGAGAGCGCGCCGGGCGTCGACATCTACGCCGCCGAGCCCGAGCAGGCCGACGACGCCATGCGCAGCTTCAAGGCCGGCCACATAATCGCCGACGACGCGCCCGAGACGGTGGCCGACGGCTTGAAGGTGCCGTTGAAGGAGCTCACGTGGCACTTCGTGTCGAATCACGTGACGGACATCCTGACGGCGAGCGAGCAGGAGATCATCGACGCCATGCGCCTGACCTGGGCGCGGATGAAGATCGTCATAGAAGCCTCGTGCGCGGTGCCGCTCGCCGTGATCCTGAAGAACCCCGAGACGTTCCGCGGCCGCCGCGTGGGCGTCATCATCACCGGCGGCAACGTCGACCTCGGCAAGCTGCCCTGGATGAAGTGAGGAGGACGAGATGAAGGACCTGACGAACATCGATGAACTCGAGGTCGGCTACGACGTGCCGGCGAAGCCCGGCATGAACGAGGGCGAGATCCAGACGCCCTGCCTGATCCTCGACCTCGACGCGCTCGAGCGCAACGTCAAGAAGATGGGCGACTATGCCCGCGAGCACGGCATGCGTCACCGCGTCCACGGCAAGATGCACAAGTCCGTCGACGTGGCCAAGTTGCAGGAAGAACTGGGCGGCGCCGTCGGCGTCTGCTGCCAGAAGGTCAGCGAAGCCGAGGTGTTCGCACGCGGCGGCATCCGCGACGTGCTGGTGTCGAACCAGGTGCGCGACCCGGCCAAGATCGATCGGTTGGCGCGCATTCCCAAGCTCGGCGCGCGCGCCATCGTCTGCGTCGACGACGAGGCCAACGTGGCCGACCTCTCGGCCGCGGCCGAGAAGCACGGCACGACGATCGAGTGCCTGGTCGAGATCGACTGCGGCGCCGGCCGTTGCGGCGTCACCGAGACCGCCGACGTGGTGC
>CAYMRW010000207.1:0-5008 GCA_964392825.1 uncultured Rhodobacterales bacterium | reverse complement strand
GCTGGCGTGCGGGTCGCGACATCGACTGGCGCCGCCGCGTCGGCGACATCGACGCCGAGCAGGAGCGTGCGGCACAGGCCACGCGCCGCGACGAGGTCGCGCGCTTCGAGGCCGACACCGGCGGCGACGGGCTCGACCCCATGCACGCGCATCTGGGGCGCCTCGCCTCGGCGCTCGTGGCACTGCCGATCGAGGACATCCTGGGGCTCGAGGAGCAGCCGAACCTGCCCGGCACGACCGACGAGCACCCGAACTGGCAACGGCGCCTGCCGCTTGGCCCCGAAGAGCTCGAAGGGCATCCGGCGATCGCCCGCGCGGCCGAGATCATGGCCCGCGCCGGACGATAGAAGAGGGGGACACCGATGGAACGCATCACCGTTCGGACCGAGCCGATCGAGGGGCAGAAGCCCGGCACCAGCGGCCTGCGCAAGAAGACGCAGGTGTTCATGGGGCACCACTATCTCGAGAACTTCGTGCAGGCGATCTGGAACGGGATCGGCGGCGTCGATGGCAAGACGCTGGTCCTCGGTGGCGACGGGCGCTTCTTCAACGACCGTGCGGCGCAGGTGATCCTGCGCATGGCTGCCGCCTCGGGCGCTTCGCGTGTCATCGTCGGGCAGGGCGCGCTCCTCTCGACGCCCGCCGCCTCGCACCTGATCCGCGAGCGGCGGACCGACGGCGGTATCATCCTGTCGGCCAGCCACAACCCAGGCGGCCCGGAGGAGGATTTCGGCGTCAAGTTCAACACCCCGAACGGCGGACCAGCGCCGCAGGAGGTGACCGACCGCATCTTCGAGGCGACGAAGACGCTGACCGAGTACCACATCCTGCAGGCGCACGATGTCGACCTCGGGACGCTCGGCGAGACGCGCCTCGGCGCCATGGCGATCGAGATCGTCGACCCCGTTGCCGACTACGCGGCGCTGATGGAGCGGCTCTTCGATTTCGACGCGATCCGCGCGCTCGTCGCCTCGGGCTTCCGCATCCGCTTCGACGCGATGCACGCCGTCACGGGGCCCTATGCGACCGAGATCCTGGTGAACCGTCTCGGCGCGGCGGAGGACGGCATCGTCAACGCCGTGCCGCTGCCGGATTTCGGCGGCGGCCACCCCGACCCGAACCCGATCTGGGCCAAGGATTTGGTCGATGCGATGATGCCCGACAGCGCCCCCGACTTCGGCGCCGCCTCCGACGGTGACGGCGACCGCAACATGATCCTCGGCCGCGGCGTCTACGTCACGCCCTCCGACAGCCTCGCGGTGCTCGCGGCCAACGCGCATCTTGCCCCGGGTTACGCCGGCGGGCTGAAGGGCGTGGCGCGCTCGATGCCGACGTCGCGCGCCCTCGACCGGGTCGCGGCGGCCAAGGGGCTCGACTGCTACGAGACGCCGACCGGCTGGAAGTTCTTCGGCAACCTTCTCGATGCCGGGCGCATCACCCTCTGCGGCGAGGAGAGCGCCGGCACCGGCAGCGACCACGTGCGCGAGAAGGACGGGCTCTGGGCGGTGCTGCTCTGGCTCAACATCCTCGCCGCGCGCAAGGACTCGGTGGCCGAGGTCCTGCACGCGCACTGGGCCGAGTACGGGCGCGACCACTACAGCCGTCACGACTACGAGGCGGTGGACACCGACGGCGCCGAGCGGATGATGGCCCGCCTGCGCGACCGGCTGCCCGAGCTTTCCGGTCAGAGCTTTGCCGGCCGCACCGTCGAGAGCGCCGACGAGTTCGCCTACGACGACCCGGTCGACGGCAGCCGGGCCGAGGCGCAGGGTCTGCGGGTCACGCTCGACGGCGGCGGCCGCATCGTCTACCGGCTCTCGGGCACGGGCACCGCCGGCGCGACGGTCCGCGTCTACATGGAGGACCATACCGACGACCCCGGCGGCTTCGCGCTCGACCCCGAGGTCGCGCTCTCGGACATCATCGCCGCCGCGCGCGAGATCGCCGACATCGAGGGCCATACCGGCCGCAGCGAACCCGACGTCCGGACATGACCGGCAGGCTGGCCGACCGCGTCCGCCCCCTGGCGGATGTCGCCCGAAGCATGTCGACGAAGGCCCGCGCGGCGATGACCGAGGCGCCGACCGCCTTCGAGGCCTGGCAGTCGATAGCGGCGCATCTCGGCGGGCGCTGCGCCCGGGGTCGGGCCGAGTTCGGCTTTTGGACGCCGGAACTCCTCGACCACCGCGTGCCTGACGGCGACGTCTTCCTCGAGGTGCTGGCGCCGCTCGACCCGCTCGACCTCACCCGGGCGCACCAGTCCGTCCGCTTCGAGCGGCTGCTGGTGCCTGCGGCGCGCTACGAGGCGCTGACCTTCGTCGCCGCCGAGGGGCTGCGCGCGGGTACCCGCGAGGCCGTGGGCGACTTCTACGCGCTGACCTGGCGCGACGCCGACGGGACGTGGCACCGCATCCTCGATCCGCTCGCGGCGTCCCTGCCGTTCGGCGCGTTCGCCCCGGCCGAACTCTACGACCTCGAGGCGATGCAGGCGGCGCGCGGCGATGCCGCCTACTGGCACGCGCTCGCGAGCGACGGGCCGGTCAAGATCGGACCGCCGACCAACATCCTCCAGATCCACGTGCCGACGGCTACCGCGGGCGGCACCATCGCCAGCCTCGCGCGCCACTACGAGCGCCTGGCGGAACGGCGGCGCAAGGATCTGCCGCGCGAGCCGCTCGACGAACTGTTCCTTGGATACGATTCCGTGCAACTCCTGCCGGTGGAGCCCACCACCGTCTACGAGACCGGGCCCGCCTTCTGGCAGGAGGACGGCGCCGCGACGGACGAGATCGCGGTGTCCCTGACGCGGCCAGACACCTCGAACTGGGGGTACGATGTGGTCATCTCGGGCATGGCGGCGGTGAACCCGGTGCTGCTCGAAAGCGGTCGGCCCGACGAGATCATCGATCTCGCGACGGCGCTTCATACCTTCCCGACCGGGCCGAAGAAGCTCGTCTTCGACGTCGTCTTCGGCCACTCGGACAATCAGGGGCTCAAGGCGCTGAACCCGCACTTCTTCGCCGGGCCGAACATGTACGGGCAGAACCTCGACTACCGAAACCCGGCGGTGCGCGCGATCCTGCTCGAGATGCAGCGGCGCAAGGTCGACCTCGGCGCCGACGGGGTGCGGGTCGACGGGGCCCAGGACTTCAAGTGGTGGGACGTCCACGGCGAGGCCCTGCACCACGACGACGAGTACCTGCAGGAGATGGCCGACGTCGTGCAGGAGGTGGCAGGCACCCGCTACCGCCCCTGGTTCGTGTTCGAGGACGGCCGCCCCTGGCCGCAGGAGGACTGGGAACTCAGCTCGACCTACCGCGCCGTGATCGAGCGTCAGCGCGACGACGACGTGTTCCAGTGGGGGCCGCTGACCTTCGCCCACAACACGCCGTTCCTCTATACCTTCTGGCTGTCGAAGTGGTGGCGCATCCGCGAGGTCCTGGAGCACGGCGAGACTTGGATCTCGGGCACCGCCAACCACGATACGCTGCGCCGCGGCACCCAGGTGAACCCCGAGCTGAACGTCAACACGCGCCTCGGCGAGACGCGGATGGAGATACTCGACAAGGCCTACGACAATCCGGCGGTGGCGATGCTGACCTATGCCGCGCTTCCCGGCGTGCCGATGGACTTCCTCAACGCCACTGCGCGGGCGTCCTGGGGCTTCATCCGCAACCAGGACGACACGTACGGCGTCAAGGTCGTGGCGGAGGAGGCGATCAGCCTCAAGTGGCAGGTCGACGAGTACGCCTATTCCGTGCCCCAGAACTTCCCCCGTCTGAAGGCGATGGGCTATGCCACCCGGGCCGAGCTCGCGCGCTTTCTCGAGTTCCTGCCGGCGCTGGTGACAGTGACGGGCTACGACCTCGACGAGATCGCCCGGCTCCTCGACGCAGTCGCGCCGCCGCTCGCCGGCCCGGGGCACCACGACGTCGCGGCGCTGAAGGCGTTCGCGCGGGCGTGGATGGACGACATGCACGAGTACTGCAACGTGTCGACCTCGGTCTCGCATCTCGATCCGGCGCAGACGGGTTTCATGCTCGCCCTGCGCCAGTTCCGCCGGCAAAACCCGTGGCTGCGGCGCAATCTCGGCCCAGGGGACCGCTTCGATCACGTGCGCCCGGTCGACGGCCGCACGATCTTCGTCTCCGACCGGCACGCGCCGGACGGGCGCCGGATCTACGCGGCAATGCATCTCGAGGGCGGCCCGACGAAGGAGATCGACCCGCTGTCGCTGATGCCCGACTTGCCGGCGGACGGTTGGCGCGTCGCCCTCAGGACCCCGACCATCGGTCCCGACTACGTCGGCGGCACCCTGACGATGCGGGACAGCATGGGCGTCGTGTTCGAACGCAGCTGATCCCTTCGATCGCTCTGCGCGGGCGCGGCATGAAAATCATGACGCGATCCGGCGCCGGCGCCGATCAGGCAAGGCGATTTCGGTCCGGTCGGACGGGCGCGCCGACTGGGGCGTCGAGCTGCCATTGGTCCGGCAGGATCCGCTTCCCGTGCCGCGGAGCCCTCCATCTGGTGGCGACCAGGGAGACCGCGCGCGGCTCTGGAACGGCGCAACCGATGCTCTTCCGGGTCGAGCCTAGGCGAAATCCCCAAACGGGAGTCGTTCCGGGCCGGCCTTGAGGAGATGCCCGACGGTACTGTTCCCGGCCGGCGGCATCAGCGACCGCGAGCGGGTCGCGCCCGCGAGGCGGCATCGACGCGGCACCAGCGCGTGGCGGTGGGTCTCCCGTCGGCGGGGCCCACGATGGCGATCGTGCACCACGCGAGGTGCGGGCCGCACACGGTCCTGCTCGCCGGCGCGCCGCGCGATCGACGCGGCCGCGCGCCGGGATGTGGTCCGGAGGGTATGCAGGACCGCGTTGACCGGGTGGCGGCGCATGACGCGACGTCTGCGCTGTCAGGGATGTCGGGCGAAGGGATCCGCGGGATAGCGCACCGCCTCGAGGCAGAGGCCGCCGGGCGGCGCCACCGGCCCGCAGACGGCGCGGTC
>CAYMRW010000206.1:0-5010 GCA_964392825.1 uncultured Rhodobacterales bacterium | reverse complement strand
GGCCTGACCGCGCCCAAGGGGCGGACCATGGGCCACGCTGGCGCCATCATCTCGGCCTTCGGCGAAAGCGCCAGCGAGAAGGTCGAGATCCTTTCGGCGGCGGGCGTCACGGTGGCCGAGCATCCCTCGCAGATCGGCGAGACGATCGCACGGCGGTTGCAGTAGAGCCGGGGCGGGCAACACGCGCGCCCGCCGGTGTTGGACGGATGTTGCCGGACGCTCGCGCAAAAGCTACTGAAGATCCAGGAACACAGGGACATCCAAGATGATTCGTGCATTTCTGGCGATCTCGCTCTTGGGCGCGACGACGTTGCTGAGCGGCTGTGACGTACCGGCCGGCGCCGAAGAGGCCGATCTCGACGTGGCCGACGAGGGCATGGCCCGCGCCGATGGCTTCGATGACATCGACGCCGCCGACGAGCCGCGGCTGCGGCGATAGTTCAAGGCTTGCCGCAACCCGGTCGGTTAGTTTTCGGCAACGGCACGGCATTCCGGCTGCCGAAGAGGGCAAAGCAAGGAACGGAGAACGGATGACGCTGCGCGTATTCCTCATGGCGGCCAGTTCCGTGGCCCTACTGAGCGGCTGCGACATACCGGCGGCTCCGAGTGCCGCGGGGTTGTCGGACTCCGATCTCGCGGACGACGACGACTTCGGTCTTTACGGCCCGTACGAGACGATCGATCGACCCTGACATACCGCCGACCGAGTTGGGCAACGGCCGGACTGGTCCCGGTTCGTCTCCGCGGGACGGTCGCCATCGCCGTATGGCTCGCAGGTGGCCTCAGGGTCCGCTATTGAGGACCGACGAGATCCGACGCGGCCAGCCGTCAAGATCGTTCGGGGAAAAGGAGCAGCGACGTGGCACGAAGATTGGGCCTTCTTCTGGGGCTGGCGCTCGGACTTGCGGGGTGCACGGGGCCCGGCTTCGACCGGGCGAGCGATCCCTTCAGCGATCAGAGCCCGGGCCAGGACCGGCGCGATGCGGCGCGAAGCGCGCTCCGCTGACGCATTTGCCTAGCGGGCGAGGACGACGGCCTGGCCGACGTAGCTGCGGTCCGCGAGCGCCGTGACGATGAAGTCGGCGACGTCGGCGCGCGAGATCATGCCGTTGCGCCAGTTGCCCGCCGTCAGCACCCGATAGCGGCCGCTCTTGGCCGAGTTGGTCAGCAGGGTCGGGCGGACGAGGGTCCATTCGAGGCCGCTTGCCGTTATGGTCATCTCCTGCCGCTCCTTGTCGCGGTAGGCGTTGCCGAGGAGCGCCGACTGGCCGAGGCGCTCGAGCGCGCTCAGCGCCGTCTTGCTGTCGCCGGTGCCGAAACCGGTGACGGCTACGAGCCGCGCGATGCCCCGGGCCTGCATCGCCGGCACGAGGACGTCCGTCGATCGCGAGAAGAGCCGGACGCGCTGCCACGGTTTCGGCGCCGGGCCGATGCCCAGCGCCTGCACGACGGCGTCGACGCCGTCGAGAGCGCGGTCGACGTCGTCGGGTTCGATCGCATCGCCCGCGAAGGGTTCGAGGCCGGGGCGCTCGCTCATGCCGGAGACGTCGCGGGCCATGGCACGCACGTCCATGTCGCGGGACAGCGCCGCCTCGACGGTGCGCTTGCCGATGCCGGATGTGCCGCCGATGACGAGTACCTTCACGCCCGAACCCTTCCAGACTGCCCAGTGAAGTCAATCGCGCCGCGCCGGTCCCGGTTCCGGACGGCGCCGGGCAAGACGGGTGGCGAGACACCGCACCCTGCCGTCTGGCGCTCGCTGCGGCACTCGCCTACCGAGGACGCCGGCGCTGCGGGCGGGAGGGCGCGGTGAGCGGACAGGGGGTCGTCATCGTCGGAGCGGGGCAGGGCGGCTTCCAGACCGCCCTCAGCCTCCGGCAGGAGGGATATGCGGGACCCGTCACCCTGATCGGCGACGAGCCGGGGCTGCCCTACCAGCGACCACCCCTGTCCAAGGCATACCTGAAGGACGGCGATGCCGCGCGCCTGGCGCTGCGCCAGGCGGCGTTCTACGCCGACGAGGGGATCCAGCTGATCACCGGGCGGCGCGTGACGCTGATCGACCGCGATGGCCGCGCCGTCGAGCTGGACGACGGGCGGCGCATCGGCTGGGACCGGCTGGTTCTCGCCGTGGGTGCCTGCAACCGGCGGCTGCCGCTGCCCGGCGCCGAACTCGACGGCGTGGTCGAACTGCGCACGCTGGCCGATGCCGAGGTCCTGCGCGAGCGGATGACGTCGGCGCGCCGCGTGGTAGTCATCGGCGGCGGCTTCATCGGGCTCGAGTTCGCGGCGGTGGCGCGGGAGCGGAGGGTCGAGGTCACCGTGCTCGAGGCGGCTTCGCGGGTGATGTCGCGCGCCGTGTCGCCCGCAACGTCGGCGTTCTCCCACGACCTGCACGCAGCGCTCGGCGCCGATCTGCGCCTCGGCGCGGCAGCGGCGGCGATCCTCGCCGACGGCGGAGCTGCAGCCGGGGTGCGTACCGGGGACGGGGAGGCGATCGCCGGGGACCTCGTGATCGTCGCCGTCGGCGTCGCGCCGAACGTCGAGCTCGCGGCGGCCGCGGGGCTCGACTGCGGCGACGGGGTGGTGGTCGACGAGATGCTTCGGACGTGCGATCGCGACATCTTCGCGATCGGCGACTGCGTGTCGTTCGTGCCCCGCGGACGCGGGGATCGCCTGCGGCTCGAATCGGTGCAGAACGCCGTCGACGGCGCCCGGGCGGTGGCGGCGACGCTGGCCGGGCGGCCGACCCCGCTGACCGCCGTGCCGTGGTTCTGGAGCGACCAGGCGACGGCGAAACTGCAGATCGCCGGGCTGACGCACGACGCCGACCGGCACGTCCCGATCGACCGGGGGCCGGGCAAGCTTTGCGTCGCCTGCTTTCGACAGGGGCGGTTCGCCGGTCTCGAGACGGTCAACAGCCCGGGCGACCACATGGCGGCGCGGCGCCTGCTCGCCGCCCGCGACGATGTCACGGAGGCCGAGCTCGACGCGGCCGGCTGGCGGCTGAAGGCCCTTCTCTAGGGGTTTCGGGCGCCGCGCAGACCGGGTAACGCACGGCGCATGGCAGACCGTCCGATCCTCATCGCGCCCTCGATCCTGGCCGCCGATTTCGCGCGGCTTGGCGACGAGACCCGGGCCGTGGTCGATCAGGGCGCGGACTGGCTGCATGTCGACGTGATGGACGGGCACTTCGTGCCGAACCTCACCTTCGGGGCGAACGCGGTGGCGGCGCTGCGCCCGCACGTGCCGGGGGTCATGGACGTGCACCTGATGATCTCGCCCGTCGATCCCTGGATCGGGGCCTTTGCCGATGCGGGCGCCGACATCCTGACCGCGCATTTGGAGGCGGGGCCGCACATCCACCGGACCCTGCAGGCGATCCGCGCCGCGGGGATGCGGCCGGGCGTGGCGCTGAACCCGGGCACGCCGGTCGAGGCGGTGGCGGGGGTGCTGGATCTCGTCGATCTCGTCTGCGTGATGACGGTCAATCCCGGGTTCGGCGGGCAATCCTTCCTCGACCAGTCGCACAAGGTCGCGCGCCTGCGCGAGATGGCCGGCGGGAGGGACCTGCACGTCGAGATCGACGGCGGCGTCGACCCCGACACGGCGCCTCGGGTGGTCGCGGCCGGGGCGGACGTCCTCGTCGCCGGTTCGGCCATCTTCCGTTACGGCAGCGCCGACGCGCCCGAGGGCTACGGCCGCGCGATCCGGGCCCTGCGGACGGCCGCCGCCGGCTGAACCGTCACTCCGCCGGGGCGCCCTCGGCCTCCGGTCGCGGCTCGGTCCCGGCGCGGCGACGCTGCATCCAGACGATGCCGGCGAGAACCAGGAGCGCGGGGATGAACATCCAGTACTTCGAGGGCTGCGGCACCGGGCGGCGGACGTCGGTGATGGTCTGATCCCAGTCGAGCCCCGCCGACTGCGCCGGGCTGTCGAAGGTCACGTTGTCGATGATGACCTGATCGCCGTTCTGGATGAGCTCCAAGCCCGAGTTGAAGAGGCGGTCGGCCCCAGTCTCGCCCTCGGCCACCGGCAAGAGCGCGGTGAACTGGATCGGTTCGCCGACGGCGTTGAGTCCGTCGATCCGGAGTCGCAGCTCCTGCCCCGGGGCCACGTCCATCGCCGCCTGCTCGATCTCGGCCGGCGGCACCGGCTCGAACGGGGGCGCGACCATGTCCATCCAGAAGCCCGGCCGGAACAGCGTGAAGGCGACGAGGAGGAGGAGCATCGACTCCCACACCTTGTTGCGCGTGAGGAACCACCCCTGCGTCGCCGCTGCGAAGAGCAGCATGGCGATGGTGGCGACCACGAAGACGAAGATGCCCTGCACCCAGCCGACCTCGATCAGCAGGAGGTCGGTGTTGAAGATGAAGAGGAACGGCAGGGCAGCCGTACGGAGCGAGTAGAAGAAGGCCACGAGGCCGGTCTTGATCGGGTCGCCGCCCGAGACCGCGGCGGCGGCGAACGAGGCGAGGCCGACGGGCGGCGTCACGTCGGCCATGATGCCGAAGTAGAAGACGAAGAGGTGGACGGCGATGAGCGGCACGATCAAGCCGTTCTGCTGACCGAGCGTCACGATCACGGGTGCGAGGAGTGCCGAGACGACGATGTAGTTCGCAGTCGTCGGCAGGCCCATGCCGAGGATCAGCGACAGGATCGCGGTCAGGAACAGGATGGCGAGGATGTTCCCGCCCGACAGCACCTCGACCACGTCGGCCAGCGCCGAGCCGACGCCGGTCTGGCTGACCGAGCCGACGATGATGCCGGCGGTCGCCGTGGCGATGCCGATGCCGATCATGTTGCGGGCGCCCGAGATCAGGCCGTCGAGCAGGTCCATGCCGCCGGCGGTCGTCTCGGCGCCGAGATTGCCGGTGCCGCGCAGGACCGCCATGATCGGGCGCTGGGTGACGAGGATGAAGATCATGAACGCAGCCGCCCAGAACGCCGACAGCCCGGGGCTGAGGCGGTCGACCATCAGCGCCCAGACCAGCACCACGACCGGCAGGA
>CAYMRW010000205.1:0-5018 GCA_964392825.1 uncultured Rhodobacterales bacterium | reverse complement strand
GACGCCGAGCGCCACGGCGCAGGGCAAAACCGGCAGCCCGGCGGCCAGCCCCGCCAGCGCCGCGGCCGAGCCGAGGCAGCCGGCGACGACCCAGGACCGGAGCGAGCCGATCCCGAGGCCGGTCGCGGCGATGCCGACGGTCAGCATGCCGAGGAAGACGCCGCCATTCTGGGCGCCCGAGAGCTGCGTCGATTGCCCGGGCGTGAAGCCCCAGACGAGCCCGGCGAAGGGCTCGAGGATCAGTTCCTGCATGAAGTAGGCGGTCATCGACAGGAACACGAAGAGGGTGAAGTGGCGCGCCCGGTCCTCCGCCCAGATCTCGGCGAGCCCGGCGAGATAGCCCGTGGGCCCGGGGCGCGGCCGGGCGACGACCCGCCCCTCGATGCCCCAGACGGCAAGCAGCGTGAGCAGCACGGCGCCGCCGGTGACGACCCCCACGACGCGCATGAGCCGCGCGGGCGAGTAGGGGTCGAGGAAGGCGCCGGCGACCCCGGCGGTCAGCGCGATCCCGGCGATCATCATCAGCCAGGTGATGGTGGCGGCGGCCGCCCGCCGCCGCGGCTCCGTCGCCGTGGCGAGGAGCGCGAGCAGCGACGTGCCCGAGGCGCCGACGCCGAGGCCGATCAGCGCGTAGGCCGCCACCGAGAGGACGAGGCCCGCGGCGAACGACGTGGCGATGAGGACGACGCCCGCGGCGGCGCCGAGGCCGCCCAGCGCCAGCGCCGCCATGCCGGCGACGATCCAGAACGTCCGGTGGCCGCCCTGGTCGGACAGGAATCCCCAGTTCGGCCGGGTGATCTGGATGCCGTAATGCAGCGCGACGAGGAGGCCGGGCAGCACCGCGGGCAGCGCCAGTTCGACCACCATCAGGCGGTTCAGCGTCGAGGTGGTGAGCACGACGACGGCACCGAGCGCCATCTGGACCAGTCCGAGGCGCGCGATCTGCAGCCAGCTCAGGTGCCCCGCGACCGTCACGGGCGGCGCCCCGACGTGACGCGCCCGACCGGGCCGTCGAGGCCCGCCCGGGCGCGCGCGACCGTCGTCGCGCCGGACGGCGTCACATCACGCCCCGGACGGCGAGCGCGGTGACCATCATGCCCGTCACGAACATGCCGACGCCCGGGCCGTTGTACCAGGCGGCGCGGCCGACCGGGTCGCGCAGGAAGCGGCGCATCGCCAAGAACTGGCCGAGGAGGAGGACGAGGAGGATGCCCGCGTGCCACGGCCGGCCGAACACCGGCAGGAGCGCGACGAGGATCGCCTGCGGCACCGCCATCGACACGACGGCGATTCGGGCCGCGACCGCGGGGCCGAGGACCGCCGGGAGCGTGCGGATGCCCATGGCGCGGTCGCCCTCGATCGCCTTGAAGTCGTTCAGCACCATGATGCCGAAGGCGCCGGCGGCGTAGAGGAGGGCTCCCACGATCACGGGGAAGGGTGGCGCCCCGGCGACGACGGCGGCGCCGGTGAACCAGGGCAGCCCTTCGTAGCAGAGCGCGACCACGGCGGGGCCCCACCAGCCCGAGCGCTTGAGCCGGAGCGGCGGCAGCGAGTAGGCCCAGGCCGCGACGACGGCGGCCACCGTCGCGCCCCAGCCCCACGGCCCGAGACGTGCGCCGAGCAGCACCGCGACCGCGGTCATGGCGAGCGCGATTGCGAGGGCGGTGGCGGGGGCGACGCGCCCCGACGGGATCGGCCGCTGCGGCTCGTTGATGGCGTCGACGTGACGGTCGCACCAGTCGTTGGCGACCTGGCTCATGCCGCAGACCACGGGCCCCGCGAGGAGCGCGCCGAGCGCCACCAGGCCCCAGTCGGGCGGCGCGCCGGCGGCAACGACGCCGCACGCGAAGGCCCATGTCGGCGGGAACCACGTGTAGGGCTTCAGCAGCGTGACGATGGCGCCGGGATCGGCACGTCGCAGGTGTAAGTCAGGCGTGACACTCATGGCAAAACTAGACACCACTCGAGCGAGTCGCGCAACTGTGTCAGGCTGGATTGACGGTCGCGGCGCTCACTCGGTTTCCCAGTTCAGCAGGTCATGCTTGCGTAGCTTAACGTAGAGGCTCTGCCGGCTGAGGCCCAGCATCTCCGACGCGGCCACGCGGTTGTTTCCGGTCAGCTCGAGCGCCGTCTCGATGCACATCTTCTCGATGACGTCGGTGGTCTCGCTGACGATCTCCTTCAGCGTGGCGGAGCCGACGAGCTCGCGGGCTCCCTGCCGGTCCTCGGACCGGTTCGCGGGTCGCGGCGACCGCGCCATGTCGTTGGCCCGGCTGGTATCTCGAATGACGAAGGCGACGGCCGGGGCCAGCCGGTCCTCGAGCCATGTCGCCGAGATCTCGACCGGGGTCTCGGCACCGAAGAGCGAGGCCGCCCGCGCGGCGTAGAGGCGCATCCGCCCCGACCGCTGCGCGTTGTCGAGCAGCACCCGGAGGTCGACCGCACCGCGCGACAGGAAATCCGCAAGGGAATGGCCGCGAACGGCGCCGGTATCGGCGGCATCGACCAGGTTCAGGAAGGCCTCGTTCGCCGCCACGATCCCGCCTGACCGGTCGGTGAAGACGATCGCCTCGGCGCCGTTCTCGTAGAGCGTCAAGAGCGCCGGCCCTACGCCCCCGATGTCGTCGCCGGCCCGCGGCTCGGCCGTCATGCGCAAGAGCACGGCGCGCTCCCCGGCCGAGCGGAAGGCCGTGGGCGCGATCGTCAGCGCGCGTCCGGACCGGCGCGAGGTCACGGCGACCGGCCCGCCGTCGCCCTTCCCTCCCTCGGCGAGGTATTCGGCGTCCTGCCGGCCCTGCCATTCGAGCTCCTGCGTCACCGCGGCGCCGATCAGCTCGGCCGGGCTGCCGCCGAGAACCTTCGCCGCCGCCCGGTTGACCTCGGTGAAGCGACTGGTGGCGAGCGACACGAAGGCGAGCGCGTCGGGCGACGCCTCCATCAGCACCCGGAAGCGCGTGTCGTAGTCGCGCTGGCGCTCGTAGTCCCGCTCCAGGGCGAGCTGCGCGCGCACGAGCTGCTGCTGCATCTCGGCGACCGGGCGCAGGTCGCGTCCGAGCATCAGGATCGCCCCGTCCTCGCCGACGCGGTGCATCGTGTAGCGGACCGGGAACTCCCAGTCCGAGCCGTCGAAGTGGTTCAGCTCGAACGGCCGTGACGACACGTCGCCGGCGGCGAACCGATCGAGCCGCGATTCGATCTTGCCGACGCTGTCGGCCTTGAGCACGTCGCGGATGTCGCGCCCGTTCCAGTGCGTCAGGGTGCCGAAGGACCGGTGGTCCGGGTTCGCCAGCACGCTGACGATCCGGCCGATGTCGGTGATCACCAGCGAGATGTCCGCGGCCGCGGCGATGATGTCGGACAGCACGTCCGGCCCGATCAGCGGCAGCCCGCCGTCGCCCCAGTCACGGAAACCGCGCGCGGTCACCGGACGAGCCTCTCGGCCCGGACAGGCGGCGATCCGGCCATGACGCAAGGACGCGCGACGCCCAGCGCCTCCACGGGATCGCAGGCGACCTGATCGGCGCCGGTCAGCCCCAGAACGTCGATGTCGTCGATCTCGAGGATCGGGCCGCCGACGGCCACGGTCGCCCCGCCACCGATCACCGGGCGCGCCGCGGCGACGAGCCCGGCGATCGCCGGGAGCGTGTCGCGATGCGAGGCCGAGATCATGACGGTGCCGGGCCGGTCGGCGCGCAGCGAATCGACGACCCGGTCGACCTCATCGCCGAGATGCAGCATGACGGCGTAGCCGAGGCGCCGGAGCTGGCTCCCCAGGACGACGGCCCCCAAGGTGTGATCTTCGCCCCGGGGCACGATCACGGCGACGCGTCCGCGCCGGCGGCTGACCTGGCTCGACGGCTCGTCAAGAAGTTCGCGCGCGAGGGACTGCAGCCGCGCCGCGCCGATGGTGACCTCGACGAAGCTCACCCGGTCGGCCATCCATGCAGCCCCGAGCCGGCGCGCCACCTCGGGAACGTAGACGTCGACGATCGTCTCCGTGAGGACACCGGCCTGCAGCATCTGCTGGGCGACCGCAGGCAGGCGGGAGCCGCTCGGTTCGATGGACGCATCGAGCAGATCGCGCAGGTGCGCGGCGCGATCGAACGCGCAGCCCCGCGCGCGCCGCTCCGCCAGCGCCGAAAGCGCGGCGGTCGCCAGCGCGTCGACGTCGGCGGAATGGTCCGCGACCGAATGGCAGGGGGAGGCGGCGCGTCTGTTCTGAGGCATCGTTTGCTCACCGCCGGGATCGCGTCGGCGGCGGCGATGCCGCGACCGTCCTCGGTCCTGTCTGCAGTTTCGGCCATGCGCGGCAGGCTGTCAAAGAAAAGTGTCATGATGTCCAGGGGAATTGACAGTGCAGCACATCGAGCCGGGCGATCCCGTGCCCGCCCAATGGATGTGTAAGTTTGAGTTGACACTTTCTGACCGGCGGCGCTAGCGTTTCAGGGGAGGCCAGCCGGGAATCGTGGCGATGTCAGATCGAACCCGACAGGGGACTGTCGGAACGGCACTTTACAGCAGGGAAGAGCGCGCGCGCCGCGACGCCAGCGTCTGGACGACGGTGCAGGGCGTCCTGGCGCCGCTGCAGTTCGCCGTCTTCCTCGTCTCGCTCGCCCTGGTGCTGACCTACCTCGTTACGGGGGCGGGTTATGTCGCGGCGACGTGGTCGATCCTGGCCAAGACCGCGGTGCTCCTCACGATCATGGTGACGGGCTCGATCTGGGAGAAGGTCGTGTTCGGCCGCTGGCTCTTCGCGCCGGCGTTCTTCTGGGAGGACGTGGTTTCCTTCGGGGTCATCGCGCTGCATCTCGCCTATGTCGCGGCGCTTTGGTGGGGCGCCCCGGCGAACGTGCAGATGACCGTCGCGCTCGCCGCCTACGCCGCCTACGTCGTCAATGCCGCGCAGTTCCTGCTCAAGCTCCGGGCGGCCCGCCTGCAGGCGGTGCCGGCATGACCGAACGGCCGGAGATCGGCTGCCGCGACGCCCCGGTCCTGCGCGAGCGGGGCCAGCACGAGGT
>CAYMRW010000204.1:0-5022 GCA_964392825.1 uncultured Rhodobacterales bacterium | reverse complement strand
GAAGATCGCCTGCTTGATCGTCTCGCGCTCGGTCGCGGCCTCGATGACGAGATCGGTCTGGCCGAGATCGGCGAGCGTCATCGTCGTGTCGATCCGCCCCAGTGCCGCCTTCCGGTCCGCTTCGTCGATGCGACCGCGGCTCGCCTGGCGCTCGAGGTTCGACCCGATCGTCTGCAGGGCCTTGTCGAGCGCGTCGCAGCTGACGTCCGTCAGCAGCACGTCGTAGCCCGCGAGTGCGAACACGTGGGCGATGCCGCTGCCCATCTGGCCCGCCCCGACGATGCCGACCCTGGCGATCTCCATGCCGCTTCCCCTCTGCCGCGCGGGCGACATGTGGCAGGCCGCGTGATGCGAGGCAAGCCGACGGGTCGCATTCGAGCATTAGCGGATCGGAAACCGGCCAGGGTCTAAAGCGGGGTTCGCACCACCCGCGAGGACCCAGATGACGCTTCAGGACAAGTCCCAGACCGGGCTCGACTACGCGCCCTGCCGCTACGGGACGTCGCGTACCCTGTTCCGGGGCCCCGCAAAGGCGCTCGACGGAAGCTGCATCGCCATGCTGGGCGGAACCGAGACCTACGGCCGCTTCGTGGCCGAGCCCTATCCGGACCTCGTCGAGGGACGGCTCGGCCGCACGACGGTCAACCTCGGCTGCGTGAACGCGGGACTCGACGTCTATCTCAGGGACGAGGTCATCATGCGTGCCTGCGCCGAGGCGGCGCTGACCGTGGTGCAGGTCGTCGGCGCCCAGAACATGTCGAACCGGTTCTACACGGTGCACCCGCGACGCAACGACCGCTTCCTGCGCGCGTCGCGCAAGATGACCGACACCTGGCCCGACGTCGATTTCAGCGAGATCCACTTCACGCGGCACCTGCTGGCGACCCTGCGGGCGTCGTCGAGCGAGCAGTTCGAGGCGCTGCGCCGCGAGCTTTCCGAGGCGTGGGGGGCGCGGATGCGGGGCATGGCGCGAGCCCTCGGCGGCCGGGTAGTGCTTCTCTGGATGTCGGACCGCCGGCCGGAGAACCCCGCCGACATCGAGGCGGAGGGAGGGCCGCTCTTCGTCGACCGCGCCATGCTCGAGGCGTTGCGGCCCGAGGTCCTCGACATCGTCGAGGTCGTCTCGCCCCGGCCCTACGGCGCCGCCGAGACCGAAGGCATGGTCTACCCGGAGATGGAGCGCGTCGCGGCCGAAAGGCTCCCCGGCCCCGCGATGCACGCGCTGACCGCCGAGGTTTTGGCGGAGCGACTCGGGCCGCTGCTCTGAGTTCGCCCCGGCCGGGCCCGGCCGCTCATGCATTAGGCGATCCCGCCGAGATCCCGTATCCTGCGCGCCGTGGATCGGAGCGCATGGATGCAGTCCGCGTCACTCGACACCGCTATGCTGTTTGCCCTGATGGGAGCGGGAGCCGTCTTCGCGCTTGCTGGCATCTGGCTGCTTCTCAGGCGGTCGCCGGAAGGTACAAGCAAGGTCGAACTGTTTGGGTTGAAGTTTGAGACCTCATCGGCCGGCCTCTTCGTGTTCGCAGTCGGCGCCATGTTCCTCGGACTTCCGGTTTTCATCGGGCAGACGTCGATGGAAAGAGCAGCGCCCCCAATAGCCGAACGTGGTTTGGACGCCGCGAAGTCCTCCGAGCTTGCCCCGGCCAGGATCGCCCGAAAGGAGGTCGAGCCCAACAATAGCGCTGCGGCCGCTCACGTATTGCGACTTGGCGAGGCAGTCTCCGGGTCCGTGGCGCAAAACAGTTTGGACTTCTTCCGGGTCGATGTTCCGAAGACATCGATCGCCGGTTACTCGATCGCCCTGAGCGGACGGGATGCGAGCCTCGCCATACTCGATCGCGACGGCGAGGAGCTCTTCAACCGGCGCCTCCCGCCGGGCGGCGGAACCATCGGGTTCCGCGGCCACGCAGCGCCGGCCGGCGTCATCGCTCGAGTCACCGGACACGGCACTTCAAGGGAGATCTACACGTTGGTGACCGCTCAGGTCCCGTAAGGACGGCATCTCGCGCTTAGAGCTTCTCTGTCAGCTCCGGGACGATCTGGAAGAGGTCGCCGACGAGGCCGTAGTCGGCGACCTGGAAGATCGGTGCCTCCTCGTCCTTGTTGATGGCGACGATGACCTTCGAATCCTTCATCCCCGCGAGATGCTGGATGGCGCCCGAGATGCCGACCGCCACGTAGAGTTCGGGCGCCACGACCTTGCCGGTCTGGCCCACCTGCCAGTCGTTCGGCGCGTACCCCGAGTCGACCGCTGCCCGGCTCGCGCCGACGGCGGCGCCGAGCTCGATCATCGCGAAGTCCTCGGCCGAGCCGATCCCGCGGCCGCCCGAGACGACGCGGCCCGCCGAGGTCAACTCAGGGCGGTCGCTCTCGGCCAGCTTGTCCTCGACCCATTCCGACAACCCGGGGTCCTCGCCCGTGTCGATCGCCTCGACCGGGGCCGAACCGCCGTCGCCCGCCGCGTCGAAGGTCGAGGTGCGGATGGTCAGCACCTTCTTCGGGTCGGACGACTTCACCGTCTGGATGGCGTTGCCGGCATAGATCGGCCGCTCGAACGTGTCGGCGTCGACGATCCCCGTGACGTCGGCGATCACCATGACGTCGAGGAGCGCCGCGACGCGCGGCATGATGTTCTTGGCATCGGTGGTGGAGGGCGCCACGATATGATCGTAGTCGCCAGCGAGCGACGCGATCAGCGCCGCCGCCGGCTCGGCCAGTCGATGGCCGTAGAGCGGAGCCTCGGCGCAGAGCACGCGGGATGCGCCGTCGAGCTCGGCCGCGGCCTCCGCCGCTGCGGAGGCGTGGGCGCCGCAGCACAGTATCGTGACGTCGCCCAGCGCTTTCGCGGCGGTCAGCGCCTTCGACGTGGCGTCGACCGCAAGCTCGCCGTCCGTCACCTCGGCAATCAGGAGTACGGCCATCAGATCACCCCCGCTTCGTCGCGCAGCTTCGCCACCAGTTCGTCGACCGAGCCCACCTTGACCCCGGCCTTGCGCCCGCCCGGCTCCTCGGTCTTGACCACCTGGAGCCGCGGCGTCACATCGACGCCGTAGTCGGCCGGGGTCTTCTCGTCCAACTGCTTCTTCTTGGCCTTCATGATGTTCGGCAGCGAGGCGTAGCGCGGCTCGTTCAGGCGCAGGTCGACGGTCACGATCGCCGGCATCTTCACCCGGATCGTCTGCAGCCCGCCATCGACCTCGCGCGCGACGGTGGCGTGGTCGCCGTCGATCTCCAGCGTGTTGGCGAAGGTGGCCTGGCTCCAGCCGAGGAGCGCCGCCAGCATCTGCCCCGTCGCGTTCATGTCGTTGTCGATCGCCTGCTTGCCGGCGATCACCAGCCCCGGCTGCTCCTCGTCGATGACGGCCTTGAGGAGCTTGGCGACGGCGAGCGGCTCGATGTCGTCGTGCACGTCGTCGGCGGCGACGATCAGGATCGCCCGGTCGGCGCCCATCGCGAGCGCGGTCCTGAGCGTCTCCTGCGCCTGCTTCACGCCGATCGAGACCGCCACGATCTCCTCCGCCACGCCCTTCTCCTTGAGCCGGATCGCCTCTTCCACGGCGATCTCGTCGAAGGGGTTCATCGACATCTTGACGTTGGCGAGATCGACCCCGGACCCGTCCGATTTCACCCGGACCTTCACGTTGTAGTCGATCACGCGCTTGACGGGCACGAGCACCTTCATCGCGCGACTCCTCTTTCTCGGTCGCCCCGCATGTAGCGTCTGCGTGATCGCTGGGACAGGCCGAATCCGCGCAGCCGAGGGCGCGCAACGTCGCGTTTTCGCGCCGCAGGGCGCCTCAGCGGTTGGCGCCGGGGACCCAGAGGACGTCGTCGCGCCCCTCGTCGTTGGCCATCCGCGCGGCCACGAAGAACCAGTCGCTGAGGCGGTTGAGGTAGGTCACCGCGTGCGCGTTGACGGTCTCCATCGAGGCGAGCGCCACCGTCTCGCGCTCGGCGCGACGCGCCACCGTGCGGCAGACGTGCAGCGCCGCCGAGAGCGGCGAGCCGCCGGGCAGGACGAAGGAGCGGAGCGGCTCGAGCCGCGCGTTCATGGCGTCGATCTCGGTCTCGAGGCGGGCGACCTGCGCCGCGACCATCCTGAGCGGCGGGTACTCCGCCTCGGCGTCGGCCGCCTGGTTCGGGCGGCAGAGGTCGGCGCCGAGGTCGAAGAGGTCGTTCTGGATCCGGGCCAGCGCCGCGTCGGGTTCGCCCTTGGCATGCAGGCGCGCCATCCCGAGCGCGGCGTTGAGCTCGTCGACCGTGCCGTAGGCGGCGACGCGGCGCGAGTGCTTGGCGACGCGGGTGCCGTCGCCGAGCGCGGTGTCGCCGGCGTCGCCGGTCCGCGTGTAGATCTTGTTCAAGACGACCATGGCGTCACCCCTGTCCGCGGACGAGGACGAACAGCAGGATCAGGACGACGGCGAGGAACTGCGCCGCGATCCGGTAGCGCATGATCCGGTTCGAGTGCTTGCGGTTGAAATCGCCGCCCCTGGCGAAACCGCCGATCCCAACGAGCAGGATGAAGAGCACGAGCAGCGCGGCGGCTGCGGCGATGATGAAGAGCGGATCGGTCAGCATGTGGCCTCGTCCCGGTGCCGCCCGCGACATAGCGGCCGACGACCAAAAGGCGAACCCCCCTTACCGCCCCTGCATCAGGATCCGGTCGCGCAGCGGGACGGGCAGGAGGCGGAGCCACCAGGCGGCCCGGGCGGGAACGGTGACGCGGTACTGCGCCCGCGGCCGGCGCGCCTCTAGCGCGCGCACGAGTACATCCGACACCGCCGACGGCGGAAGCTGGAAGCGGTCGGAGCCGCCGTCGTGGAGCCGCTTGAGGAGCCGGGTCTCGTAGAGGTCGCGCAGGGCGGAGCCGCGCCAGTCGACCCAGCGCTTGAAAGGCGGGATGGAGTTCTGACGGAACCGCGTCCCGATCGGGCCGGGCTGGATGGTTACGACGTGGATGCCGCTGCCCGCGAGCTCGAGCCGCAACGTGTCGGTCAGGCCCTCGACGGCGAACTTCGA
>CAYMRW010000203.1:0-5033 GCA_964392825.1 uncultured Rhodobacterales bacterium | reverse complement strand
TCTACAACTGGGGCAACTACACCAGCCCCGAGATGATCGAGAAGTTCGAGGCCGAGACCGGCATCGACGTCACCATCACCGACTTCGACAGCAACGACACCGCGCTCGCCAAGGTCGAGGCCGGGGGCCACGGGTTCGACCTCGTGGTGCCGACGCATTCGGTTCTGCCCGTCTGGATCGAGAAGGGCCTGATCCAGAAGCCCGGCATCCCCGAGATGGGGAACTACGAGAACATCGCCGAGCGCTGGAAAACCGTCGAGTGGGACCCGGGCCGGGAGTGGACGGTGCCGTGGCAATGGGGGACGACCGGGGTGGCCGTCGACACCAGCGTCTACGACGGCGACATCAACACCTCCGACATCTGGCTCGACGTGCCCGAGGCGCTGCGGGGGAAGGTGAACGTCGTGCCCGAGATGCAGGACGTCATCAGCCTCGCCACGCTCTACGTGGGCGGCGAGCCCTGCACCGACGACATGGAGATCCTGCGCCAGGTCCGCGACACCCTCGTCGCCGCCAAGCCGCACTGGATGAGCATGGATTACGGGATGACCGAAAAGCTCTCGAACGGCGACGTCGCGGCCTCGGTCAACTGGAACGGCTCGACCTTCCGCGCGCGAAACAACAACCCCGACGTCCAGTACGGCTATCCGCGCGAAGGGTACCTGGTGTGGATGGACAACGTCGCGCTCCTCTCCGACGCCGAGAACGTCGAGGAGGCCAAGACGTTCATGAACTTCATCATGGAGCCCGAGAACGCCGCTATGATCTCGGAGTTCGCCCGCTACGCTAACGGCATCGAAGGGTCGGAGGCGTTCATGTCCGAGGACATGGCCACGGCGCCCGAGATCGTGGTCCCCGAGGAGCTGCAGGACGCCGGCCACTTCAACCTCGCCTGCCCACGCGACGTGCAGGAGATCCACGCCGCGATCTGGACCGAGCTGCAGAAGTGACCCTGGCCCGCCGCCCGGCCCCGGCGGGCGAGCGGCGGCCCGGACCCTCGCTCTGGCGCGGCGTCGGCGTCGTCGCCGTCGCCGCGGCGCTTCTCGCGCTGCCGTTCGTCGTCTACGCCATCGATTTCGGCTGGCGCGGCCTGACCACGGACCTCGCCGGGGAAAGCTACCTCTTCACTCCCGGCGGCACCCTCCCCGACGCCGCCATTGCCGTGCACATGCTGCTCGGCGGCCTCGTGACCCTTCTCGCGCCCGTGCAGCTCGTCGGGCCGCTTCGCCGCCGGGCGCGGGGGGCGCATCGCTGGACCGGGCGCGTGCTCGTCGTCGCCGCTACGGTCGTCGCCGCGGGCGGGCTCGCCTACATCGCCACCCGGGGCACCATCGGCGGCGCGCCGATGAGCGCCGCCTTCGCCGTCTACGGACTTCTCCTCGGCCTCGCGGCGGTGATGACCTGGCGCGCCGTCCGCAGGGGCGACCTCACGCGCCACCGCGACTGGGCGCTGCGCTTCGTCGTCCTCGCCGTCGGTTCGTGGTTTTACCGGCTGCACTACACGCTCTGGGAGGTCACGACGGGCGGCGCCGGCCGCCGGCCCGACTTCTCGGGCCCCTTCGACCTCGCGCAGCTCGTCGCCTTCTGGCTCCCCTACCTCGTCCTCGTCGAACTCTGGATCGCCCGCCATCCGCGCGTCGAGGCCCCGTGAGCCTGACCGCGCTGCCGGCCGTCGACCTCGCGCGGCGCCTTCGCGGCGGCGAGATCTCCGCGGCCGAGGTCATGTCGGCCTTCCTCGACCGGATCGACGCGGCTAATCCGGCGCTGAACGCCATCGTGTCGCTGCGCGATCGCAGCGCGCTGGTGGCCGAGGCCGACGTCCGCGACCGCGGGCCCCGCCGTGGCGCCCTCTGGGGCCTGCCGCTTGCGGTCAAGGATCTCGTCGCGACGGAGGGGATCGCCACCACCTACGGCTCCCCGCTCCACGCCGAGGACGTGCCGGCGGCCGACGCGGGACTGGCCCGGCGCCTGCGCGACGCCGGCGCCATCCTCGTCGGCAAGACCAACACGCCCGAGTTCGGGCTCGGCAGCCATACCTTCAACGAGGTCTTCGGCGCCACCCTGAACCCCTACGATCCCGTGCGCACCGCCGGCGGCTCCTCGGGCGGCGCGGCCGTCGCCGTCGCGGCGCGGATGCTGCCCCTGGCCGACGGATCGGACATGATGGGCTCGCTCCGCAACCCGGCGGCGTTCTGCAGCGTCTACGGCCTTCGCCCGACGGTCGGCCTGGTGCCGCCCGACCCCGTGGGCGACTCTTCGGACCCGGCCTCTCGACGGACGGGCCGATGGCGCGGAGCCCGCGCGATCTGGCCCTCCTCCTCTCCGTCCTCACCGCCAGCGATCCGCGGCTGCCGCTGTCGCACGACCCGCCCGACCTTTCGGGGATCGGGCCCGTCGCCGCCGGCCGGCGCATCGCCTGGCTCGGCGACTGGGGCGGCGCCCTCCCGGTGGAACCCGGTATCCTGTCCCTCTGCGAGGTCGCGCTCGACGTCCTCGCCGACCTCGGTGCCACGGTCGCGCCGGTGCCGCCGCCGTTCCCGGCCGAGCGCCTCTGGTCGGCGTGGACGACGCTCCGTTCCGCCGCCTTGGCCGCGAAGCACGGGCCGCTCTACGGCGATCCCGACCATGCGTCCCGCCTGAAGTCCGAGGCGGTGTGGGAGATCGAGCGCGGCCTCTCCCTGTCGGCCATGGATGTCCACGCGGCGAGCGTCGCACGGTCGGAGTGGTTTGTGGCGCTCGCCGTACTCTTCGAGAGGTTCGACGCCCTCGCCCTGCCCGCGGCGCAGGTCTGGCCGTTCCCTGCGGACTGGCGCTGGCCGCGGGACGTCGCGGGACGGGCAATGGACAGCTACCACCGCTGGATGGAGATCATGGTGCCGGTGTCGCTGGCCGGCATCCCCTGCCTCGCGGTTCCCGCCGGTTTCGGCACCGCGGGCCTGCCCATGGGGCTGCAGATCTGCGCAAGAAAGGGCGCCGACAGCTACCTCCTGCGGATCGGCCAGGCCTACCACGAGGCGACGGACTGGCCCGGCCGACGACCGCCGCCGGAGCCGACGACGCAGCCCGTCCGCACTCCGCCGGGCGGCCCGCGCGCGTAGCCTCACCGGCGGTCGGCGAAACCCTCGAGCACGTTGACCACGTTCACGCCGATCGCCTCGACGGCGTAGCCGCCCTCGAGACAGAACACCGTCGGCAGACCCGCGCCGCCGATTCGGGCGCCGACGCGGATGAAGTCCTCCGACGTCAGCCGAAAGAAGCTGATCGGGTCGGCCTCGAAGGCGTCCACCCCGAGCGACACGACGAGAGCGTCCGCCCCGAACGCGGCGACGCGGGCAAGCGCGTCGTCCAGCGCCTCGGCCCAAGGGTCCCAAGGGGTTCCGGGCGGCAAGGGGTAGTTCGCGGTGGCGCCAGCGCCTGGCCCGGCGCCGGTCTCGTCGGCGTAACCGAGAAAGTAGGGGAACGCGTCCTCGGGCGCGCCGTGGAGCGACGCGAAGAACACGTCCCCGCGCTCCCAGAACACGTCCTGCGTGCCGTTGCCGTGGTGGAAGTCGATGTCGAGGATCGCCACGCGGGCCGCACCGCCGCCGCGCAGCACCTCCGCCGCGATCGCCGCGTTGTTGAGAAAGCAGTAGCCGCCGAACTGGTCGCGCGAGGCGTGGTGCCCCGGCGGCCGGCAGAGCGCGAAGGCCGAGGCCGCCCCGCCGGCAATGTCCCGTGCCGCGGCCTGCGCCGACGCGGCCGAGGACACCGCCGCGCGCCACGTCCCCGCGGTGATCGCGGTCTCGGAGGCCAGGGCATAGTACCCGACCTGGCCGTCGATGTGCCGCGGCGGACGATCCGTCCGCATCCGCCGCGCCGGGTAGTTCCCCGCGATCGCCTCCCCACGAAAGCCGGCCGCGATCCACGCGTCCCACGCCGTCTCGAGAAACGCGAGGTAGTCTTCGGCATGCACCGACCGGATCGGCACCGGATCGGCGTCCCCGGGCGCTGCCGGCGGCTGGAACCCGCGCTCGTTGAGGCGGCGGAGCACGTACTCCACTCGGCTCGGCTGCTCGAAGGGCGTGACGAACTCGCCGCCCGAGAGCTCGCCCTGCGGGAAGTGCAGGCGGTGATCCTCGCTGAACCAGGTCCGCATCTTTCCCTCCACGCCCGAGGTTCGGCCTTGCCGTGGCGGTGTCAAGCTGCGGCGCCGCGTCCGATCCTGGCGGCGCGCCGCTTCACCGGCTCGGCATGGGTGCGCCCCGCCGCGAGACCCTCCGACCCGCAGGACAAGCGCGGACCGCGGAAGGTGGCAGGGGCGACAGCGCCGACCGATGGGCATCGCCTGTCCGATGCGCGACGAGGTGACGGCAGCGGCCTGCTCCTGCAATACGTCCGACCGCCGGGAAGGCGGAGCCGTGAAGGCGCGGGGGCCGATGCCGTGCGGTGATCCCCCGCGGACAGGGTCTGGCCACGCGGTTCAGGCTGCACATGCGCGGCGCGCGAGGATGCCAGGCCGGCTCGCCGCTTGCCGGTCGGCGGCGATGGCGCCAGAGAGCCGGGCGATGCTCCGACCGCCATCCCTCGCCCGCAGGCCCCCGACGTGAGCCTTCTCCCGGCGGAGATCGGTGTCGCCGCGGCCGTCGGGCTCGCGGCGGCGAGCTACGGCACCTCGCTTCTGACCGCGGCGTTCGGGCTCGGCGGCGGGCTCGCGCTCCTCGCCGTCCTCGCGACCGTGCTGCCGCCGGCGGCGCTCATCCCGGTCCACGGGGTGGTGCAGCTCGGCTCCAACGTCGGCCGCGCCGCCGTGCTCTGGCGCCACGTCGCCCGCGGGGTCGTGCCGCCGTTCCTCGCGGGCGCGGCCGTAGGCGCGGCGCTTGGCGGCGCCGTGTCGGTGGAACTGCCGCCGGGCGCGGTCGAGGTCGCCGTCGCGCTCTTCATCCTCTGGTCGGTCGCGTTCCGGCCGCCACGGGCGCTCCGCCGCCACGGCTGGGCCACCGGCCTCGTCTCGTCGGTGCTGACCATGTTCTTCGGCGCCACCGGGCCCTTCGTGA
>CAYMRW010000202.1:0-5067 GCA_964392825.1 uncultured Rhodobacterales bacterium | reverse complement strand
GGCGCTGATGCACGGCCCGACCCCCGCCGGCGAGGCTTGCGTCGAAGGCCTGAGCCGCGGCACCACATCGCGGCCGATCCCTGTCGCCCGGCCCGCTCCATGCTGACCTACGCTCTCGGCCGCCTTCGTGCCCTTGTGCTCAGCCTCTTCGTGGCGAGCCTCGTCGTGTTCGGGCTGATCGAGGTGGTGCCGGGCGACCCCGCCCGCTTCATGCTGGGGATCAATGCCGCGCCCGACACCGTCGCGGCGCTCCGCGCCGAGATGGGGCTCGATCGGCCGCTGCACCTGCGCTACCTCGACTGGGCGGGCGGCATGCTTCGCGGCGACTTCGGGGTCAGCTACACGTACCGCACGCCGGTCGCCGGCATGGTCGCCGACCGCCTCTGGATCTCTCTGCCTCTGGCGCTCATGGCGCTCGGCCTCTCCACCGCGATCGCCTTTCCGGCGGCGCTCTGGGCGGCGTCGCGGCGCGGCGGACCCGGGGATCTCGCCGTCATGGGGGCGACGCAGCTCGGCATCGCGGTGCCGAACTTCTGGTTCGCGATGCTCCTCGTGCTGCTGTTCGCGGTCAATCTTCGCTGGTTCTCGGCCGGCGGCTTCCCGGGGTGGGCGGAGCCGCGCGCGGCGCTGCAGGCGCTGGTCCTGCCGGCGATCTCGCTCGCGCTGCCGCAGGCCGCGATCCTGACGCGCGTCATGCGCTCGGCGCTTCTCGAGACCCTGGGGCAGGACTTCATCCGCACCGCCCGCGCAAAGGGGCTGAGCCGTCGCCAGACGCTCTGGCGCCATGCGCTCCGGAACGCGCTCATCCCGGTCCTGACCATCCTCGGCCTGCAGTTCGCGTTCCTGCTCGCCGGCGCCATCATCATCGAGAACGTGTTCTTCCTCCCCGGGCTCGGGCGACTGATCTTCCAGGCGATCTCCGCCCGCGACCTGATCGTCGTCGAGAGCGTGGTCATGCTCCTCGTCTTCGCCGTGATCGTCGTGAACTTCCTGGTCGATCTCGGCTACGCCGCGGTCGACCCCCGCCTGAGACGCCGGTGAGCCCCGCGGTCCGCACGTGAGGCCGGCGGCGACGGTTCCGGTCGGGGTCCGCCCGCCCGCCGCGTTCTGGATCGGCGCGGCGCTCACCGCCGCATTCGCCGCCGCGGCGCTCCTCTCCCTCGCCTGGACGCCGCACGACGTCGCCGTCGTCGACGTAACCGGGCGGTTCGCCGGGGCCTCGGCCGCGCATCCGCTCGGCACCGACCAGCTCGGCCGCGACATGCTGTCGATGGTCATGGTCGGCGCCCGCACCTCGATCGCCGTCGCGCTCGTCGCCGTCGGCATCGGCATGACCGTCGGCGTGCCACTCGGGCTGCTCGCGGCGGCGTGGCGCGGCTCGTTCGTGGACGAGGTGGTGATGCGCGGCAACGACCTCGTCTTCGCCTTCCCCTCGCTCGTCATCGCCATCCTGATCACGGCGATTTTCGGCCCCTCGGCGGTGAACGCGATCATCGCCATCGGCATCTTCAACGTCCCGGTCTTTGCGCGGTTGACGCGCGGCGCGGCGCTGTCGCTCTGGGGTCTGGACTACGTCCTCGCTGCCCGGCTGGCCGGCAAGGGGCGGACGCGCATCTCGGTCGAGCACATCCTGCCCAACGTCGCCAACCTCCTTGTCGTCCAGGGCACCATCCAGTTCTCGCTCGGCATCCTGGCCGAGGCCGGGCTCTCGTACGTCGGCCTCGGCGCGCAGCCGCCGACGCCGTCCTGGGGCCGGATGCTGGCCGAGGCGCAGACCATGGTCTCGATGGCGCCGCAGCTGGCGCTGATTCCCGGCCTCTGCATCGTGCTGACGGTGCTGGGGCTGAACCTTCTCGGCGACGGTCTCCGCGATGTGATCGACCCGCAGACGGGGCGCGGATGACGCTCCTGGCCGTCGAGCGCCTGAACGTCGGGATCGGCGGCCTGCCCGTCCTCCGCGACGTGTCGCTGACGCTCGCCCCGGGCGAGATCCTGGGCCTCATCGGCGAGAGCGGGTCCGGCAAGTCGATGACCGCGCTCGCCACCATGGGGCTCCTGCCGCACGGCGCCGTAACCGGCGGGTCCATCCGCCTCGACGGCCGCGAGCTCCTCGAGATGCCCGAGCGCGAGCTTTGCGCCCTCCGCGGCGCCGCCATGGGAATGGTCTTCCAGGAACCCATGACGGCGTTGAACCCGGTCCAGAGCATCGGCGACCAGGTGGCCGAGACGGTGCGGATCCACCGCGGCGCCTCGCGGTCCGAGGCGATGGAGGTGGCCCGCGCCGCGCTTGCAAGATGCGAACTTCCGCCCGACCGCGTGCCGCCGGGGCGCTACCCGTTCGAGCTCTCGGGCGGTCAACGTCAACGGGTGGTCATCGCCATCGCCGTCGCCCTGTCGCCGAGCCTCCTCATCGCCGACGAGCCGACCACCGCGCTCGACGTCACCACCCAGGCCGAGATCCTGGCGCTCCTGACCCGCCTCGCGCGGGAGGACGGCGCGGGTCTCCTGATGATCACCCACGACCTCGCCGTCGTCTCCGGCATGGCCGACCGCGTCGCCATCATGAAGGACGGCGAGGTCGTCGAGGAGGTGGCCGGCGACCGTCTGACCACCGGCCTCCGCCACCCGTATTCCCGCGCCCTGCTCGAGGCCAGCGCGCACCGGCCCGATCCCGTCGCGCCCGGCGCCGGCGCCGCGCTCTTGGACGTGCGAGGCGCGGTCCGCGCTTACGTGCGCCCGGGCCTCTGGCCGGTCCGCCCCGCCAGCACTACCCGCGCCGTCGACGGCGTCAGCTTCAAGTTGAACGCGGGCGAGAGCCTGGGTCTCGTCGGCGAGTCGGGCTGCGGCAAGACCACGCTGGGCCGCGCCATCCTCGGCCTCGATCCGCTGCAGGACGGCGAGATCCGCCTCGGCGGCCATCACGTCCACGGCGACGACCGCGCCATGCGCCGCCGCATGCAGGCGGTGTTCCAGGACCCCTACGGCTCGTTCAACCCCCGCCACCGTGTCGCCCGTCTCGTGGCCGAGCCCTTCCACCTCCTCGACGATCCGCCGCAGGGCGAGGCCCGCGCCGCCGCCGTCGCCGAGGCGCTGACGAGCGTCGGCCTCCGCCCCGAAGACGCGCGCCGCTGGCCGCACGAGTTCTCGGGCGGCCAGCGCCAGCGCATCGCCATCGCCCGCGCGCTGATCATCCGCCCTGACCTCATCGTTCTCGACGAGGCGGTGTCGGCGCTCGACGTCTCGGTCCGCGCGCGGGTTCTCGACCTCCTCGCCGACCTGCGGCGACGTTTCGGCGTGGCCTACCTGTTCATCACGCATGACCTGACCGTGGTGCGCGCCATCACCGATCGTGTCATGGTGATGCAGGCGGGGCGCATCGTCGAGGAGGGACCGACCGCGTCGGTTCTCGATGCGCCCCGTCACGCGTACACCCGGGCGCTGGTCGCCGCCGCGCCGCGTCTGGAGGGGAGGGAGGGGAATGCCCGACACCGCGCGCCCGTCTGACCTCGGGACCGGGGTCGACCCCGGGCTCTGCCTGATCGGCGGGCGCTGGGTGCCGCCCGCAGACGGCGCCACCTTACCGGTCGAGGATCCGTCGACCGGCGGGCGGATCGGCCGGATCGCCCGCGGCGGCGCCACGGATATCGACGCGGCCGTCGCCGCCGCCGAGACGGCGCTTGCCGGCCCGTGGGGCGCGCTCGCGCCGGCGGAGCGCGGCCGCCTGCTCACCCGCCTCGGCGCTTTGGTGGAGGGGGAGATCGACAGGCTCGCCCGGCTCGAGGCGCGCGACGTCGGCAAGCCGCTCGCGCAGGCCCGCGCCGACGCCCGCGCGCTGGCGCGCTACCTCGAGTTCTACGGCGGCGCCGCGGACAAGGTGCATGGGGAGACCATCCCCTACCTGCCGGGTTACACGGTCTACACACTGCGCGAGCCGCACGGCGTCACCGGCCACATCGTGCCCTGGAACTATCCGATGCAGATCGTCGGCCGATCGGTCGGCGCGGCGCTCGCCATGGGCAACGCCTGCGTGCTGAAACCGGCGGAGGACGCCTGCCAGACCGCGCTCGCCTTCGCCGATCTCGCGTGCCGTGCAGGCTTCCCCGCCGGCGCACTCAACGTGGTCCCGGGCACGGGGGAGGAGGCCGGCGCTGCGCTCGCCGCGCATCCCGGCGTCCGCCATCTGTCGTTCACCGGCTCGGTCGAGGTCGGGCGACGGGTGCAGGCGGCGGCCGCGGCGAACGCCGTGCCGGTCACACTGGAACTCGGCGGCAAGTCGCCGCAGATCGTCTTCGACGACGCCGACATCGACGCAGCGCTGCCGTTTCTCGTCGGCGCGGGCATCCAGAACGCCGGCCAGACCTGCTCGGCGGCCTCGCGCATCCTGGTGCAGCGCGGCGCCTACGACCGCGTCGCCGACGCGATGGCCGCCCGCTACCGGTCGCTCCGCGTCGGTCCGGCTGCGGACGACCCCGAGGTCGGACCGGTGATCTCGGCGCGGCAGAAGGCCCGGGAGGAGGACTGGCTGGAGCGCGGCCGCGACCTCCGCGTCCTTGCCCGAACGCCCCTCGGAGACCTGCCGGCAGGAGGGCACTACGTCGCGCCGACGCTCTTCGCGGACGTACCGCCCGACCATCCGCTGGCGCAGGAGGAGGTGTTCGGCCCGGTGCAGGTCCTGATCCCGTTCGGCGACGAGGCCGAGGCGGTGCGGATCGCCAACGGCACGCCCTATGGCCTCGTCGCCTCGGTCTGGACGCGCGACGGCGCCCGGCAGATGCGGCTCGCCCGCGCCATCCGCGCGGGACAGGTGTTCTTGAACACATACGGCGCCGGCGGCGGGGTTGAGCTCCCCTTCGGCGGCACCGGCCTTTCGGGACACGGGCGCGAGAAGGGGTTCGCGGCCCTCCTCGGCTTCTCCGCCCTCAAGACGGTCGCCGCCCACCATGGCTGAGGGACGGCGGCGGACTGCGGCGGGCCGGGCGCCGCTCGCCGAAGGTGCGCGGCGCGTCCGCGGCAGCGCCCGCTGGATACAGCGCCCCCGCCCGCCCTGCTGCGCCCGGCTCTCCTCCG
>CAYMRW010000201.1:0-5071 GCA_964392825.1 uncultured Rhodobacterales bacterium | reverse complement strand
TGGAGGCCTCGTCGCACGGTCTCGACCAGCGGCGCCTCGACGGAGTGCGTCTGGCAGCGGCGGCGTTCACCAATCTCAGCCAGGACCATCTCGACTACCATCCGAGCTTAAAGGCGTATTTCGACGCGAAGGAGGGGCTGTTCTCCCGCGTCCTGCCCGAGGACGCGACCGCCGTGGTCAATGTGGACGATCCGCGCGGAGCGGAGATCGCGCGGGGGGTCGCGGCGCGCGGCCAGGATCTCCTCACCGTGGGCCGCGGCCGCGAGGTGGCGCTGCGGCTGATCTCGCAGCGGTTCGAGGCGGGCGGCCAGTCGATCCGATATGCCTGGGGCGGGGTCACGCGGCAGGCGCGGCTGACGCTCGTCGGCGGCTTCCAGGCCGAGAACGCGCTGATCGCGGCCGGCCTCGCGCTCGCCACGGGGGCCGAGCCCGCCGGCGTCTTCGATGCCCTGCCGGGCCTCGGCGGCGTCCGCGGGCGCATGCAGAAGGTGGCGGAGCGGCAGAACGGCGCCGCCGTCTACGTCGATTACGCGCACACGCCCGAGGCGGTGCGAACGGCGCTGGCAGCGCTCAGGCCGCACGTCATGGGGCGCATCGTCGTCGTCCTCGGCGCCGGCGGCGACCGCGACCGGGGCAAGCGGCCGCTGATGGGCCGCGCCGCGGCCGAGGGCGCCGACCTCGTCCTCGTCACCGACGACAACCCGCGCTCGGAGGATCCGGCGGCGATCCGCGCCGCGGTCATGGCCGGGGCCGGCGACGCCGTCGAGGTCGGCGACCGGGCCGAGGCGATCCTGCGCGGCGTCGACGCGCTGGGCGAGGGCGACGCCCTCCTGATCGCGGGCAAGGGCCACGAGACCGGACAGACCATCGGCACGACCGTCTATCCCTTCGACAACGCCGAGCAGGCGTCGGTCGCCGTCGCCGCGCTCGACGGACAGCTCGCATGAGGCGCGCGCCGGCGCCCGGCCCCCGGTGACGCCGCTCTGGACCGCGGCGGAGGCGGCCGCGGCGACGGGCGGCGCGGCGACCGGCCGCTGGGCTGCCTCCGGCGTCTCGATCGACACGCGGACGCTGCGCCGGGGCGATCTCTTCGTTGCCCTGACGGCGGCGCGCGACGGACACGACTTCGTGGCCGAGGCCCTCGCGCGCGGGGCCGCCGCCGCCATGGTCGCCTACCGCCCCGAGGACGTTGCGGAGGACGCGCCGCTCCTCGTCGTGCCGGACGTGCTCGACGGTCTTTGGGCACTGGGTCGCGCCGGACGCGCCCGCAGCGATGCCCGGGTGATCGCGGTGACGGGATCGGCGGGCAAGACGTCGACCAAGGACATGCTGCGGGCGATGCTGGGCGGGCCGCCCCGCGTCCACGCGGCAGAGGCGAGCTACAACAACCACTGGGGCGTGCCGCTGACGCTGGCCCGGCTCGACCCGGAGGCGACGTTCGCCGTTGTCGAGATCGGGATGAACGCGCCCGGCGAGATCGCGCCGCTCGCACGCCTCGCGCGGCCGCACGTGGCGCTGGTCACCACCATAGGGCGGGCGCATCTGGAACGGCTCGGGTCGATCGAGGCGATCGCCAGAGAGAAGGCGTCGATCGCAGAAGGGCTGCTTGCCGGCGGAACGATGATCATCCCGGGCGACCTGCCGCAGACGCCGATCCTCGCCTCGGCGGCGGCCCGGGCAGGCGCGCGGACGATCACCTTCGGCGAGGGAAGGCACGATCACCATCGCATCCTCGACGTGATCCTGGCCGCCGACAGCACGGTCGTGCAGGCGCGCGCTTGGCGGACGCCCGTGCTCTTCAAGATCGGCGGCGCCGGGCGGCACGTGGCCTCGAACGCCCTCGGTGCGCTGGCGGCGGTCGGGGCGGCGGGCGGCGACCGCGCCGAGGCGATCTGCGCGCTCGCGGCATGGAGGCCGCCGCGCGGACGCGGGGCGCGGCAGACCGTGTGCCTCGACCCCGCCGACGAGGCGGCGACCGTCGAGCTGATCGACGACGCCTTCAACGCCAATCCGGACTCGATGGCGGTCGCGCTCGAGGCCCTCGCCGCTACGGCGCCCCGTCCCGGCGTCGGCCGGGCGGCCAGGGGTCGGCGCATCGCCGTTCTCGGCGACATGCTCGAGCTCGGCACCGAGGAGATCGCGCTGCACGCGGCCCTCGCCGCGCATCCGGCGATGGCGGGGATCGCCCGCGTGCACTGCGTCGGCCCACGGATGCGGGCGCTCTGGCGGGCATTGCCCGAGGACCGGCGCGGAAGCTGGACGCAGGACGCCGAGGCGATGGCCCGAGGCGTCCGGGGCCATCTCGCTGCGGGCGACGTCGTTCTCGTCAAGGGGTCGAAGGGGAGCCGGGTCAGCCTCGTCGTTGACGCCATACGCAAACTCGGGCATCCGCACGCCGGCGACACTACGGGACCCCCCTGATGCTTTACTGGCTGACGGCCCTGTCCGACGGGGGCGATGTCTTCAACCTCTTCAGATACATCACGTTCCGGGCCGGCGGCGCCTTCTTCACCGCGCTCGTCTTCGGCTTCCTGTTCGGCCGGCCGCTCATCGCGCTCCTGCGCCGGCAGCAGACGCGGGGACAACCGATCCGCAGCGACGGGCCCGAGAGCCACCTGATCACCAAGGCCGGCACGCCGACGATGGGCGGGGTCCTCATCCTCGGGGCGCTGATGGTCTCGACGCTGCTCTGGGCGCGGCTCGACAACGGCTACGTCTGGATGATCCTCTTCGTGACGCTGGCCTTCGGGCTCGTGGGCTTCGCCGACGACTACAGCAAGGTACGCCGGATGACCTCGGTCGGCGTCTCGGGCCGCGTCCGCCTGGCCATCGGCTTTGCCGTCGCCGGGATCGCCGGCATCTGGGCGGGCGTGCTGCACCCGTCCGAGCTCTCCTGGCAGCTCGCCTTCCCGTTCTTCAAGGAACTGCTGCTCAATCTGTCGCTGCTCTTCGTGCCGTTCGCGATGCTGGTGATCGTCGGTGCCGCCAACGCCGTGAACCTGACCGACGGGCTCGACGGGCTGGCGATCATGCCGGTGATGATCGCGGCCGGCGCCCTCGGGGTCATCGCTTACGCCGTCGGCCGCGTCGACTTCACCGACTATCTCGACGTGCACTACGTTCCCGGAACCGGCGAGATCCTGATCTTTACTGCCGGGCTCATCGGCGGCGGCCTGGGGTTCCTTTGGTACAACGCGCCGCCGGCGGCAGTGTTCATGGGCGACACCGGGTCTCTGGCGCTCGGCGGGGCGCTCGGCGCCATCGCGGTCGCCACCAAGCACGAGATCGTGCTGGCGATCGTCGGCGGCCTCTTCGTGGTCGAGGCGCTGTCGGTCATCGTGCAGGTGATCTACTTCAAGCGTACCGGCAAGCGGGTGTTCCTGATGGCGCCGATCCACCACCACTTCGAGAAGCAGGGCTGGGCCGAGCCGCAGATCGTCATCCGCTTCTGGATCATCTCGCTGATCCTGGCGCTGATCGGGCTCGCCACGCTCAAGGTGCGCTGATGGCGGTGCGCGGGCTGGACGCGATGCTGGCGGGGCTCGAGCCGCACCTCGATCCCGTGGCGTACGTCTTCTGCAGCGCCGGGGAGCCGGAGCCGGCAGCCGTGGCCGCGGCGCTCGCGACCTTTCGCGAGGCGGAGGGGACGTCGCTGATCCTGCCCGCGGACGCCGCCCGGCGCCATGGGTTCGACCCGGACCCGCGCCTGCGCCGCATCACGCTCCGGGTGTACTCGGCCCTCGACGGCGTCGGGCTGACGGCGGCAGTCGCGCAGGCGCTGGCGCGGAACGAGATCGCCTGCAACGTGGTCGCGGCGTTCCACCATGACCATGTCTTCGTCCCGGAAGTTCAGGCCGGAAGGGCGCTGGCCATCCTCGAGGCGCTCCAGCGGGAGGTTGCAACGGAGGTCGGGCATGGCTGACCCAGGGTCGACCGCGCTCGTCACCGGCGGCAACCGGGGCATCGGCCGCGCCGTTGCCGAGGGACTGGTGGCGCGGGGGCACGACGTCGTCATCGGCGCCCGCGACCCGGCGCTCGGGCGCGAGGCCGCCAGCGAGATCGGGTGCCGCTCGGTCCAGGTCGACCTCGAGCGGTCGGAGACGCTGGCGCCGGCGCTCGGTGCGGCGGGCGACGTCGGCATCCTCGTCAACAACGCGGGCGTGCTGATCGACGACAGCCTGATCGGCGATGGCGAGGGGTTCCGGCGATCGATGGCGGTGATGGTGTCGGGGCCCTACGAGCTCATCCGCCTCGCCGTGCCGGGGATGAGGGCGCGGGGCTGGGGCCGGATCGTCAATCTGTCGTCGGGCTGGGGGGCGTTCGCCGAAGGGCTGGGCGGACCTGGCGCCTACGGCGTCGCCAAGGCGGCGCTGAACGCGCTGACGCATGCCCTGCCGCGCGACCTGCCGGAGGGTGTCAAGATCAACGCCATGTGCCCGGGCTGGGTGCGGACGCGGATGGGCGGCCCGACCGCCACGCGCAGCCCCGAGGAGGCCGCGGACACGGCGATCTGGCTTGCAACCCTGCCCGCGGACGGTCCGACCGGCGGCTTCTTCCGGCGCCGGCAGCGCATCGCGTGGTGAGGGAAGCTCCCGCCCGTCGTCGTCGGCCCCTCGCGGGGCCCGCCGCCGCCTGTTGGGTCGCGCAGCCGCGCGCGGCTGCGGTGGCATGGGGCCTTAGACGTCTCTCCCAATTGGCACCCCGTGATGCGGGTGCGGGGGTTCGCCGGGGGGCGGGTTCGCGTATGGCCCGGCCGGAGGGATGTCCCGGCGTAGGCAGCAGCGCGTAACATGGTGAAGGGGGCTCCCGCCCGTCGTCGTCGGCCCCTTGCGGGGCGCGCCGCCGCCCGTTGGGCCGCGCAGCCGCGCAGGCGGCTGCGGTTGCGGTACGGGGCCTCAGAAGCCGCCCCAGGCGGCGCCCCGTGATCCCGGTGCGGGGCTTCGCCGGGGCGCGGGTCGGGGTCCTCGGCCTCGGCCGGTCCGGCCGGGCGGCGGCTGCCGCCCTGCGCGCAGGCGGTGCCGAGCCTCTGTGCTGGGACGAGAGCGGCGAGGCCCGCGAGCGGGCGGCGGTT
>CAYMRW010000200.1:0-5077 GCA_964392825.1 uncultured Rhodobacterales bacterium | reverse complement strand
CCTGCCGCGCCTCGATCCCCGCGCCCCCGCCCTCGACGACCCGGTGGCGCCCGGCGATCAGACGAGGCGCTACCGACTTCCGCGCGACCCGGGCACGCGACCCATCCCGGCGCGCGGCGACCTGCCAAGCCGGCTGACCCTCGTGCCCGGGTCGGACGGCGACGTGGCGCTGCGCGGCACGATCGCGCCCGGCGACGCGCCGCGGATCGTCGAGGCCCTGAGGCGCGACGCGCCGCGATCCCTGTCGCTGAACTCGCCCGGTGGCTCCGTACCGGACGCCCTCGCGATCGGCCGCGCCATCCGCGAGGCCGGCATCGCGACCTCGGTCGCCGAAGATGCCGTCTGCCTCTCCGCTTGCCCCTACCTCCTCGCCGGCGGGGTCGAACGCTCGGCGGCGGCCGGGGCGCTCGTGGGGGTGCACCAGCACTTCTTCGGGCAGAGCACCGTGCTGCCGGCGTTCCTCGCCGTAGAGGACGTCCAGCGCGGCCAGGGCGAAGTCATGGAGTACCTCCAATCCATGGGCGTCGACCCCATGATCATGCGCCACGCCCTCGCGACGCCGCCCGACGAGATCTACCTGCTCGTGCCCGAGGAGCGGAGCCGCTATCGGCTCGTCGAGGCGTCCGCGGACATCGAGTCCTAGTCCGATGCGGCGGCGGCGCGGCGCCAATCCGGCGTCGTCAACTAGGCCCTCGGCGGCGCCCTCGTGATGGGTTAGCGTCGCGTCAGCCAGTTCCGGAGGACCGCCATGATTCGATCCGCATCCATCGCCTTGGCAGCGCTCGCCCTCGCCGCCCCGGCCGCGTCGCAGGACATGAGTCCGGCCGAGCGTGCCCACGCCCTGCGCATGGGACACATGAATCTCTACGTCGCCAATCTCGGCCCGCTCGTGCAGATGGCGCGGGGAGAGATGGAGTACGATGCCGCAATTGCGGAGCTTCATGCGCGGAACATCGCCGCCTATGCGCAGGTCGACCTGACGCCGCTCTGGGCCGAAGGGTCGAGCAGCGAGGATCTGGAGGACAGCCGGGCGCTTCCGGCGATCTGGGACAACCTCGAGGACGTCGCGTCGCAGCAGGCCGACCTCGCCGAGGCGGCCGAGGCCGCCGCGAATGCCGCGGGCGACGGACAGGAGGCGTTCGTGGCGGCGTTCCGGCAGGTGGGCGAGGCCTGCGGCGCCTGCCACGAGGACTACCGCGAGCCCGACGAGGAGTAGGCCCGAGCCCCGGCAATGCGGCGGACCCTCGTCGCGATTGCGGTCGTCGCCGCCGTCGGCCTGACCGCCTGGTGGTGGCTGACGCGGCCCGACCGCCTCGACGATGCGGCGCTTGCCGGGCTCGACCCCGACCCCGAGGCCGGAGGCTTGGTCTTCGCTGCGGCGGGCTGCGCCTCGTGCCACGCCGCCCCGGACTCCGAAGGCGAGGCGCGGCTGGTTCTGGCAGGGGGAGAGCGGTTTCCCTCGGCGTTCGGGACGTTCGTCGCGCCGAACATCTCGCCGCATCCCGAGGCCGGGATCGGCGCGTGGTCGGATGCCGAAGTCGTGGAGGCCATCGTCAACGGCGTGTCGCCGGCCGGCGCGCACTACTATCCGGCCTTTCCCTATGCCGCCTACCGGAACGCCGATCTCTCCGACGTGGCCTCGCTCGTCGCCTACCTCAGGACGTTGCCCGAAAGCGACGTGCCGAGCGAGCCGCACGATATCGCCTTCCCGTTCAACATCCGGCGCAACCTCGGACTCTGGAAGTCGCTGTTCGCGGATGGCGGTTGGGTGCTTGCCGACGCGACCGACGCCGAGGTGGCGCGGGGGCGCTATCTCGTCGAGGCACTCGGACATTGCGGCGAGTGTCACACGCCGCGGAACGCGCTTGGCGGGCTCGAGACCGATCAGTGGCTCGCCGGGGCGCCGAACCCGTCCGGCCGCGGGCGCATCCCCAACATCACGCCGGCAGGCCTCGACTGGTCGGAGGCCGACATCGCGGCCTATCTCGCGTCGGGCTTCACGCCCGACTTCGACACGGCGGGCGGATTGATGGCCGAGGTCGTGCGCAATACCGCACAGTTGAGCGACGCCGACCGCGCCGCGATCGCGGCCTACCTCAAGGCCGTGCCGCCCGTCGAATAGCCGCTTCCCGCGCTTCGGGGCAGCGGCTAAGACGCTGGGCATGTCGACCGCGCTCGAGTTCCTGAGAACACGACGTTCGCACCCGGCGAAGACGCTGACGCCGCCGGTTCCGGACCGGGCGGAGATCGTGGATCTGCTGACGCTCGCCGTACGGTCGCCCGACCACGGCAAGCTCGAGCCATGGCGCTTCGTCGTGCTGCGGAAACCCGCGCTCGAGCGGCTGGCGCGGCTCGTCGTCGAGCTCGGCGGCGATCGAACGCCCGAGGAGGTCGAGAAGCAGCGCCGCCAGTACGCCGAGGCCGATCTCGCAGTCGCCGTGATCTCGTCGCCGCGCCCGTCCGAGAAGATCCCCGAGATCGAGCAGGTGCTGTCGGCGGGCGCCGTCTGCCTCGCGCTGCTGAACGCGGCGCTGGCGGCGGGCTGGGGCGCGAACTGGCTGACCGGCTGGGCCGTCTACGACGATCGCTTCCGGGCCGAGGCGCTGGGGCTCATGAGCTTCGAGACGGTTGCCGGCATGATCCACATCGGCAGCCGCAGCCTGGCGCCAGCCGACCGCCCGCGCCCCGATGTCGAGGCCATCACCACTTGGGCCGAGGCATGATCGGCGACGTCGGACGCGCGCTCTCGCAGATCGGCGACCGGACATTCCGCGGCACCCTGGCCAAGGGCGTCGGCCTCACCATCCTGCTGCTCGTCGCGATCTACGCGGGGGCCTTCTGGCTGGTGGGCTGGCTTCTGCCCGACACCGTCAGCCTGCCCTGGATCGGCACCGTCGGCTGGCTCGACGACGCGGCCTCGTGGGGATCGCTGGGGCTCCTTCTCGTCGCGTCGGTGTTCCTGATGGTGCCCGTGGCGTCGGTCTTCACAGGCTTCTTCCTCGACGACGTCACCGACGCGGTCGAGGCGCGGCACTATGCCGGCCTGCCCACGGCGCCGCGCCTGACGCTGGTCGAATCGCTGTCGGAGGCGCTGGCGTTCCTCGGCATCATCGTGCTCGGCAATCTGCTCGCGCTGATCGTCTACGTCGCCGTACCGCCCCTTGCGCCCTTCGTCTTCGTGGCGCTGAACGGCTACCTGCTCGGGCGGGAGTACTTCGACCTCATCGCGCGACGGAGGCTCGGTCGCGATGGCGCCCGCCGGATGCGGCGGCGGCACCCGCTACAGATCTGGGTGGTCGGGATGCTGATGGCGGCGCCGCTGACGGTGCCCGTGGTCAACCTGACGATCCCGGTCCTCGGGGCGGCGACCTTCACCCACCTGTTCCACCGCCTCGGCCGTTCCCGCCCATCCGGTTGAACCAGTCGATATCCTGCACGGTGACGATGCCGCTTATGATCACCGCGCAGGCGACGACCCAGATCAGAAGCGCCGCAGCGGTGGTGACCAGCATCTTGCCGCGCAGATTCAGGGTATCGGGGGAGGAAGCGTGCGTGCCGGGAACGATGCGCCCGACGTCGCCTTGCGTCTTCAACCGCAGCGGCAGCACCACGAACAGCACCATGAACCAGATGACAGCGAGCAGGACGAGGGCCGAGGTGATCGCCATCAGACCTCTTCGAGTTCGACCAGCGTGCCGTCGAAGTCCTTGGGATGCAGGAACAGCACCGGCTTGCCGTGGGCGCCGATCTTGGGCTCGCCGTCGCCCAGCACCCGTGCGCCCCCGGCCTCGAGCCGGTCGCGGGCGGCGCGGATGTCCGCGACCTCGTAGCAGATGTGGTGGATGCCGCCGCCGGGGTTCTTGGCGAGGAAGCCCGCGATCGGCGAGCCCTCCCCCAAGGGATGCAGAAGCTCGATCTTGGTGTTCGGCAGCTCGATGAAGATCACCGTCACGCCGTGCTCGGGCTCGTCCTGCGGGGCGCCGACCTCGGCGCCGAGCGTGCCGCGATAGCGCGCCGCCGCCGCCTCGAGATCCGGGACCGCAATCGCCACATGGTTCAAGCGTCCGATCATGCCCGCCCTCCTTCTCCCCGCGGGTTATGCGGGCCCGGCGAGGTCCGCGCAAGCCGCCCCCATGCGGCTTAACCGTCCGTTCACCAAACGCCGCCAAAGCTCGGTCAGGCAATCGGGACGGGAGATGAACGCATGCCGAACGACTTCGCCGAGTTCCTCGCGCGGCGCAAACCGACCGCCGACCGGCCGCTGCAGGGCGAGACGGTGCTGGTGGTCGAGGACAGCCGCTTCACCTGCGAGGCGCTACGCCTGCTCTGCCAGCGCAGCGGCGCCCGCATCCGTCGCGCTGACACGATCCGCTCGGCGCGGCGCCACCTGCAGGCGTTCCGGCCGAGCGTCGTCATCATCGACCTCGGGCTGCCCGACGGCAGCGGCGCCGACCTAATCCGCGAGCTGTCCGCGGCATCGCCGCGCATCACCGCCATCGTCGGCATGTCGGGCGACGACGGTGCGTCCGAGGCGGCGCTGGCCGCGGGCGCCGACGCGTTCCTGGCCAAGCCGATCGCGACCGTGGGCCAGTTCCAGCAGGTGATCCTGTCGGCGCTGCCCGAGACGCCGCGGCTTCTGCGCGCGGTCTCGACCGACGCGGTGACGCCCGACCGCCTCGCCGTGCGCGACGACCTCGCGCGGATCGCGACGGCGCTGGCTGACGGGGACGCGACGGACTACGCCGCGCAGTTCCTGGGCGGCCTTGCCCGCGTCACCGGCGACGAGGAACTGGACGAGGCCGCCCTGCTCCTCGCCGAGCGCGGTATCGATGCCGCCGCCGGAGTCCTGGAACTGGTGCGGGCACGAATCGCCCAGGCCGACGCCTTCGCCGCCTGACGAGCGCTACTGCGCCGGCATCAGGCGCAGCCCGAGCTCGCGCAGTTGCGCGTTCGAGGGTTCGGTCGGCGCCCCCGTCATCAGGTCCTGCGCCTGCTGGTTCATCGGGAACAGGATGACCTCGCGGATGTTCTCCTCGTCCGCGAGCAGCATCACGATCCGGTCGATGCCCGCGGCGCA
>CAYMRW010000199.1:0-5104 GCA_964392825.1 uncultured Rhodobacterales bacterium | reverse complement strand
CCAAGGTCGAGGTCGCGCGCCAGGCCACCGCCTCCGAGACGATCGACCAGGGCGTGGTCATGTTCCGCGCCTCCCGCAAGGACCGGCAGCCGAGCGAGAAGCGCCGTGTCCTGCGCGACCTCATCGAGGCCGAGGGCGAGCGGCTGAAGAACGCGATCATCTTTTGCAACCGCAAGACCGAGGTCGACATCCTCGCCAAGTCGCTGCGCAAGTACGGCTACGACGCCGCGCCCATCCACGGCGATCTGGACCAGTCGCAGCGCACGCGGACGCTCGACTCGTTCCGCGCGGGCGACCTGAGGTTCCTCATCGCCTCCGACGTGGCGGCGCGCGGGCTCGACATCCCGGCGGTCAGCCACATCTTCAACTTCGACGTGCCGAGCCATGCCGAGGATTACGTGCACCGCATTGGCCGCACGGGACGCGCCGGCCTCGCGGGTCGCGCGATCATGATCTGCGTGCCGAGCGACGAAAAGAACCTCGAGGACATCGAACGGCTGATCGACAAGCCGATTCCGCGCCTCGACGGGCCGGGCAGGCCGGCGGCGGCGGCGTCCGACGACCGGGATGCGGCCGACGCCGATGCGGCTCCGAAGCCGCGCAGCCGGCGTAGGCGGGCGGAGACGACTGTCGCGGCGCCGGCGGAAGAGACGCCGGCCGTTGTCGCCGACGCTCCCGCCGCAGCGGAGCAGCCCGAGCCCGGAGGACCCGCCGGCGGACGCTCGAGGCGCCGGGGGCGCGACGACGATCGCGTCGTTGGCATGGGCGACCATCTGCCGAGCTTCATTGCCCAGAGCTTCGAGGAGCGTCGGGCAAGCTAGCCGCGATCCCGGTGCGAACGCCGTCGCCGGTTCGCGGCGATCGGCGCCAAGCCGCCGGCACTCCCGGTCCGGCGGCCTGCTACACCAGCAGATCCCCTGCGGCGCGCCACTGACGCGGGATCGCTGTCCAGCGGTCGGGATACGCGGCGCGGACCTGCGGCGACGGGTGCGCCGACGCGACCAGGCGAAGCCCGCGGCTGGCAAGGCGCGGGGCCGCCCGCTCGGCACGGCGGCCGACGGTCACGCCACAGACGAGGCGCGGCAGCAGATCGAGTAGCGCGTCGAGGCGGCCCAGCCCCTCCTCCACCTCACCCGCCCCGATCCGCGTCGTGCCGTTCCAGCGCGGCACGACGTTCCAGATAACCGTCTCGCGCCGGTCGATCCCGGCCTCGCGCATGAACGTCCAGGTTGCCTCGGCCGTCGGATCGTCGCTGTCGCGGCTGACGAAGCCGGACCCGGGCCGCCCCCGGCGCGACGGCGAGGTCGCCGGTCCGGGCTTCTCGAGCAGGAACAGCAGCCGCGCGCGGACGCCGCCGTCGAGCGGATCGAAGTCCGGCACCTCTACCCCCGGGCCGCGCAGCGCCTCGGTAAAACCCGCGAGCGGCGCCATGTGCGCTTCGGCAAGCAGCGCCCGGCGGCGGGCGCATTCCGAAGGGTCGCGCAGCGCGCGCGGACCCGTCACGCCAGCCGGCTGACGACCACGGTGACCTCGGGCTTCTTGCCGATCTCGTCCGCGCAGGTCTGCCGCGCGCGCCGCTTCAGCGCCGCGCCGAGCGCCTCGTCGTCGAGGAGCGTCCCGGCATCGACGCTGTCCACGACGCGCGCCAGGTCCGCCTCTAGAAGTTCGGCGAGCGCAGTGCCGGATGCCCCCGTATCGGAAAGCCCGATCAGCTCGCACCACGGGTCGCCCACGGGCTCGTTCTCCTCGTCGATGATGAGCGTCACGACGACGTGGCCGTTGATCGCGGTGCGCAGCCGGTCGCGCACCACCCCGTCGAAGGCGCCAATGACCTGTTTGCCGTCGAGATAGACGCGCCCCGCCTCGATCTGGTCGACAACCCTCGGCCGCGGCCCCGCGAGCTCCAGCATCGTGCCGTTCGGCGCCACGACCGACGCGCGCCCCGCAGCCTCGGCCAGCGCCGCATGCTCACGCAGATGCCGATGCTCGCCGTGCATCGGGACGACCATGCGCGGGCCGACGAGGTCGTGGACCTCCGCGAGATCGGGCCGGTTCGCGTGCCCCGAGACGTGGTAGAGGTCGTTCTCGGCGACGACTGTCACACCCATCTCGGAGAAGGCGTTGTAGAGGCGGATGACCTCACGCTCGTTGCCCGGAATGGTCTTGGACGAGAACAGGAACATGTCGCCCGCGTCGAGCGACAGCCCGAGATAGCGTCCGCGGCTGAGCTGTGCCGAGGCGGCGCGCCGTTCGCCCTGGCTGCCGGTGACGATCAGCATCAGGTTTTCGCGCGGGATCTCGCTCGCGTCCTCGGGGCCGATGGTCGACGGAAAGTCGGTCAGGACGCCCGTCTCGACCGCAACCTCGACCATGCGCCGCATGGCCCGCCCCATCAGACAGACGGAGCGGCCGGCGGCCCGTGCCGCCTCGGCAAGCGTCTTCACCCGCGCGATGTTCGAGGCGAAGGTCGTGGCGACGACCATGCCGGGCGCGGTCGCCACGAGCCGCTGGATCTCGGGGCCGACGACGCTCTCCGATCGGCCTGGATGCGCGGAGAAGACGTTGGTCGAGTCGCAGACGAGCGCCAGCACTTCGCCCGCGGCGGCCTCGGCCCAGAGCGCCCGGTCGAACGGCTCGCCCACCACGGGCCGGGTGTCGAGCTTGAAGTCGCCGGTGTGGATGACGCGACCCGCCGGCGTCTCGATGACCAGCGCGGAACTTTCGGGGATCGAGTGCGAGACGGGCAGGAAGCCCAGGCGGAACGGCCCGGCCTCGACCGTGTCGGGCCACGGGTCGGCAATCCGGACGACGTCGCCCGAGAGCCCGCGCTCCTCGAGCTTGCGCTGCGCGATGGCGCCGGTGAAGCGGCGCGTGTGCACCGGAGCGCGCAGCCGCGGCCAGAGATGGCCGAGCGCACCCACATGGTCCTCGTGCGCGTGGGTGATGAAGATCGCCTCGATCCGGTCCGCCCGCTCGGCCAGCCACGAGATGTCGGGGAAGATCAGGTCGACGCCAGGCGTCGTGTCCATGTCGGGGAAGGTGACGCCGAGATCGACGAGGATCAGCCGCTCGCGGCCCGGCGTGCCCCAGCCGTAGACGTAAGCGTTCATGCCGATCTCGCCGGCGCCGCCGAGCGGCATATAGATCAGCCGGTCGCTCATGCGGCAGCCCTGTTGTGGCGGTGGATCACGGTCAGGCCGTGGATCGTCAGGTCATCGTGGATCACGTCGAAGAGGACGTCGCCCTGTGCGAAGAGTGGGGCCAGCCCGCCGGTGCCGACGATGCGCATCGGCCGGTCCCATTCCCCCCGTATGCGGTCGCAGATGCCGCGGACGAGGCCGACATAGCCCCAAAAGATGCCGGATTGCATGCAGGCGACGGTATTCGTCCCGATCACCGAATGCGGGCGGGTGACGTCGACATGCGGCAGCGCCGCGGCGGCCTGGTGCAGTGCCTCGAGGCTGAGGTTGACGCCGGGGGCGATGACGCCGCCGACATAAGCGCCGTCGTGGGCGACGACGTCGAACGTGGTCGCGGTGCCGAAGTCGACGACGACGAGGTCGCCGCCGTGACGGTCGTAGGCGCCTGTCGTGTTGACGATGCGGTCGGGGCCGACCTGCGTGCCGGCATCGACCCGCGGCTCGAACGGCAGAAGACAGTCCGGCCGTCCGACGACGAGCGGCCGGGTGTCGAAGTAGCGGTTGCAGAGGACGCGCAGGTTGAAGACGACGCGCGGAACGGTCGCCGAGACGATGACCTCGTCGATGGCGGCTTCGAGGTCATGCAGCTTCATCAAAGTTCTCAGCCAGACGTAGTACTGGTCGGCGGTACGCTGATGCTCGGTCGAGGCGCGCCATTCGGCGAGAAACTGCGTCCCGTCCCAGATCGCGAAGACCGAGTTCGTGTTGCCGACGTCGATGCAGAGGAGCACGCGGGGCAACGCCTAGAAGAACACGTCGGCGGCGGTCACCGCCTCGCGGCCCAGCGGCGTGCCGAGGATCAGGGCGCCCGACGCGTCGATGTCCTCGAACACCCCCCGGTGGCGTTGCCGGGCGGTGCGAGCGGTCACCGGCTCGCCCAGCCGGGCGGCGCGGGCCAGCCAGGCATCGCGGATGGGCGCGAACCCACGGTCGCGGAAGATTGCCTCGCGCGCCGCGAAGGCGGGGGCCAGGAAGTCGAGGAAGGTCTCGCAGTCCATGTCGCTGCCGACCGCGACGGGCGGTATCGTGGCGTCCGCCACATCCTCGGGTGCGCGCCTCAGATTGACGCCGAACCCGATGGCGAGGCGATCGGGCCGCGCGCCCGCCCCCACGCTCTCGAGCAGGATGCCGGCGACCTTGCACTCCGCCAGGAGGACGTCGTTCGGCCACTTGAGTGCCAAGGGGCGATCGGTGAGACCCGACAGGACGTCGTGGAGCGCCAGCGCCGCGACGAAGGAATAGAGAGCGGTTTCGGGGGCCGAGAGTTTCGGCCGAAGCGCCAGGCTCGCCGCGAAGTTGCCCTCGGGCATCGCCCATCGGCGGCCGCCGCGACCGCGCGCGGCGGTCTGCCGGCGCGCCATGATCCACGCGGGCGCCGCGGCCCGCAGTGCCTCGGCGTTGGTGCTGTCGGTCTCATCGAGGACGATCCGGGCGACGCCCGCGGGCCAATCAGCGGACAAGGGAGGCCGCCGCCGCTTCCGCCATCGCCTCGATGCCGAAGAGGTTCACGACGCCCGCGACCATGATCGCGGCCGAGACCATGAGAAAGCCCCAGAGAACCGGGGACCGGCCCGTCTCGATCGGATCCACCGCCTCGCCGAAGTACATGTAGAAGACGATGCGGAGGTAGTAGAAGGCGTTGATGACGGCCGCGATGACGCCCAGCACCGCGAGCCAGGCAAGATCGGCCTGCACAGCCGCGGCCAGCACGTAGTACTTGGCGAAGAAGCCGACGAGCGGCGGCACGCCTGCAAGGCTGAACAGCAGGACGAGCATGGCGAGCGCCCTCAGCGGCTCCACGTTGGAATAGTTGTTGAGGGCGCGGATGTCGGTGACCGGCGCCCCGTCCCGCTCCATCGACAGGATGAACGCGAAGGTGCCGACGTTCATGACGATGTAGATCG
>CAYMRW010000198.1:0-5105 GCA_964392825.1 uncultured Rhodobacterales bacterium | reverse complement strand
CGACCGAGGCGTTGTCGAGCGCGACGATCGGCGGCGACAGCTCCTCGGGCGCGGGAAAGCTGAAGCGGTGCAGCGCCGCCTCCTGCGGCGTCGTGATCGGCCGCATCTTCGCGATCATCTTCAGGCGCGACTGCGCCTGCACCGCCTTCGACGCCTTGTAGCGGAAGCGATCGACGAAGCTTTGCAGATGCGCCCGCCGCGCCTCCTGCTTTCTCGCCTCGGCCTCGGCCACGGCGATCCGCGCGGCGCGGGTCTCGGCGAAGGTGTCGTAACCGCCCTGGTAGAGCGTCAGCTTGCGGTCCTCGAGGTGCAGGATCGAGCCCACCGCCCGGTTCAAGAGCCCGCGGTCATGGGAGATCACGATCACGGTATGCGGGTAGCGGGCGAGGTAGCTCTCGAGCCAGAGCGCGCCCTCGAGGTCGAGATAGTTCGTGGGCTCGTCGAGAAGCAGAAGGTCGGGGGCGGCAAAGAGCACGCCGGCAAGCGCGACGCGCATGCGCCAGCCGCCCGAGAAGGCCGAGCACGGCATCGCCTGCTGCGCTTCGTCGAAGCCGAGGCCTTTCAGGATCGCGGCGGCACGTCCCTCGGCCGACCAGGCATCGATATCGGCGAGCCGCGTCTGCACCTCGGCGATGCGATGGCCGTCGGTGGCCGTCTCCGCCTCGACGAGGAGCGTGCGCCGCTCGGCATCGGCGGCGAGAACGGTGTCGAGGAGCGAGGTCTCGGACGACGGCACCTCCTGCGCGACGCCGCCGATCCGTGCTCCCTTCGGCAGCGCGATCTCGCCGCCCTCGAGCGCCAGCTCCCGGCGGATGAGCCGGAAGAGCGTCGTCTTGCCGGTACCGTTGCGGCCGACGAGGCCGACCTTGTGACCGCCCGGGATCGTCGCCGACGCGCCCTCGAAGAGCGGCCGGCCGGCAACGGCGTAGCGGATGTCGTCGATCCTCAGCATGGCGCCGCCCCTAGCAGAGCGCGGGGCGGCGCGGAAGCGGTCCTAGTTCAGGATCTCCTGCAGTCGCGCGGCGGGAACCGCCATGTAGGCGACGAGCGGCTGGTCCCCGTCCTCGGCGAAGGCGAAGACGTGCAGCTCCTCCGAGTGCATGGTGGCCCGGCAGAACCGGCCTTCGGCCGCGAGCTCGCCCGGGCATTCGACCAGGTCGACATGCGGCACGGCGTATTCGAACGTCTCGTAGCCGAGCGCCATCGGGTCGCTGTCTTCGGCGAACACCGGCGACGCGGCGAGCAAGACACCTGTCAGGGCAGGTCTGGAGAAGGTCATCTTTCGGGACTCCCTGGTCGCGGCCGCCCGTCACGGAGGGCCTGTCGAAATCTCTGACCAATTCGGTCGGAAAATGCAACCCGTCAACCAGGGACCGTCGGGCGGCGGCCTTTCGCCGGGCGATGCCGCGTGGTAGGTGACCGCCGATCCGGGCGCGGCGGGCGCCCCGCAGTTTTCCAAGAGGCATGGACATGGCGACCGAACGCACGCTCTCGATCATCAAGCCCGACGCGACGAAGCGGAACCTGACGGGCAAGATCAACCAGAAGTTCGAGGAAGCGGGGCTGAGGATCGTCGCGCAGAAACGTATCCTGATGACGCGGGAGCAGGCGCAGGAGTTCTACAGGGTGCATGCCGAACGTCCGTTCTACGACGAGCTGACGGAGTTCATGGCCTCGGGACCGGTGGTCGTGCAGGTCCTCGAGGGCGAGGGGGCCATCGCCAAGAACCGCGAGGTCATGGGTGCCACCAACCCCGCCGATGCCGAACCCGGGACCGTCCGCGCCGAGTTCGCGGAGTCGGTGGGGGAGAACTCGGTCCACGGCTCCGACGCGCCCGAGACCGCGCAGGCCGAGATCGCCTATTTCTTCTCCGAACTCGAGATCGTCGGCTAGCGCCCGACCGCATGCGGAGCGAGAACGGCTTGCGGTGCCATCCCCGCGGAAGCGCGGCCGTCGTTCGGCATGCCTAGGGGCGGATAGGGGCGATCCCACGGATGGGCGGCGGATCGTCGGGTCGGAACCGCCTCGATCCTGCCCCCCGGGTCGCGCGGCGCGAGCCCGGCGCACGCGAGGGCATCGGCTACTCGAACTGCCCTGCGGCCCAGCGCTGACGGTTTTGATTTTCAGGTTTGGGATTGCACGGGAACCGGGCCGGGCGGTTGGCAAACGACATGCGGCGAACGGGCCCGGGTGACCGGAATGGCCAGCGCCGGCTTGACCTGAAGCCTCGTGGCGGGCAGGGCTGCCGGGGAAGCGCGGTCGGGCATCATCCCGACGGCGATCCGGCACCGGTTTCTCCGGACGCGCCCTTTCGGCAAACGGGCTTGGTCGCGGGCAAGTGAACCGCCATGGTGTGGATCGGTCTCGTCGAGACAAGTCGGATGCGCCCCTCGCTGTCCTTGCGCCGGCGCGAAGGCCTGCCGTCGGACGAACGGTAGCGGGTTCCGCGCACCGGGCCACGGCATCCGGATCGCGCCTCAGAGGATCCGGAGCGCGCCGAAGGCCGCGATGCACCCGACGGCCGCATAGGCGACGCAGGGCCATGCGGTGTGCCGCAGGACGTCGCCCTCGCGCCCGACGAGCCCGACGCTGGCGCTGCCGGCGATGATGTTGTGGGGCGCGATGACGTTACCGATGGCGGCGCCGAAGCACTGCGCGGCGGCGAGCGCCGCGGGAGGCAGGGCCAGGTTCGCGGCCGTCGAGACCTGCAACTCGGTGAACAGGATGTTCGACGCCGTGGCCGACCCGGTGATGAACGTCCCGAGGACCCCGATGAGCGGCGCCAGCAGCGGCCAGACCGGTCCCGTTCCCGCGGCGGCGTCGGCCAGCGCGTCGATCATGCCCGCATGCACCATGAGCCGCGACAGGGAGAGCATGACGAGGAGGGCGACGGCGACCGGGGTGAGCCGGCGCAGGGCGGCGACGACGGCCGGGCCGACGAGCGCCCCGCGCCCGACGAGAAGCGCGCCGGCGAAGAGCCCGACGAACAGGATCGTGCCTGGATGATAGAGCGGCTGGAACGCGCCGGCATAGGTTCCCCGTAGGCTCCAGGAGAGCGCGAGCCCGCCCAGCGCCTCCTGCAGGGGCGCGACCAGGCGCGTGGCGAGGACGAGCGCCAGGATCAGGAGGTAGGGCGCGAGATCGGGCAGAAGCCCGCGTAGGTCGAGCGTCGGTCCCGGCCGCCGCCGCCTCAGCGCCGCGACGAAGACGGCCGCGCCGAGTAGCGCGCCGCCGAGCGTCGGCAGTTCCGGCCCGGCGACGAACGCGAGCGCCAAGGACGGCACGAAGAACGAGATCGCGGCGAGCCCCGACCACGCCAGATCGGTGCGGGAGAGCGGCCCGTCCCCGGCAAGCCGCACCATCGCGAGAAGCAGGATGGGGCCCGCAAGCACGTGGAGCGCGGCCGTCGCCGAGGCGATGGTGCGTCCCGAGATCCCCGCGACCTCGACCTGCGCCAGGATCGGCGCGCCGACCGCCCCGAACGAGACGCCGGCGGCATGGCCGAGAAGCGCGAGCGCCACCGCTCGCACCGGCCCGTAGCCGAGGCCGACGAGGAGCGGCGCGGCCAGTGCGACCGGCGTGCCGAACCCGGCCGCCCCCTCCATGAACAGGCCGAAGAACCAGGCGATCAGGATGGCCTGGATGCGCCGGTTGTCGGTCAGCGCGGCCAGCGTGTCGCGGATGCGGTCGATCGCGCCCGCGGTTCTCTGGAACTCGAAGATCGCGAGCGCCGGCAGAATGATCCAGAGGATCGTCGCCGTCGAATGCACGGCCTCTGCGAGCGTCCCCGCGGCGGCGCCGAGCCGGCCCGCCTCGGTCCCGGCGCCGAGATCGAACGCCGTCAGGGAGAGGACGACGGCAAGCGCCAGTCCCGCGGCCCCCGCGACCGCGGCGGAGCGCCTCAGAAGCCCCATCCCGAGCAGGATCACGGCAAGGGGGCTGGCCGCGAGGATTGCGCCCACCGCCGCCTCAGCTCCCCGCGGCGCAGGAGCGCGGAGAAGGTCGGTCGCGCGCCGGACCGTGTCCGTCGGTCGCATCTGTCGCCGAGGTGCGCATCGCCGCCTCTGCCGTTTCCTGCTTCGCCGCGCTTGCCTTGGTGCCAACTAAGCGGGCTTCCCTCAACCCCCGCGGTGGAGACGCCCGCCGCGCGCAGATCCCGAAGGCGAGCGATCGGCTGGACCTCCGTCTTCGCGGACGTTGGCGCCGCCAGCGCGGGGCGCTAAGCAGCGGCCATGAGGACCGTTCCGCTGCACCAGGCGCGGGGGCTGCCCGTGTGGCGGCGTCCGACGACCCTTCTCTGCCTGATGGCGGCGGCGATGCCGCTCGCCTTCGCAACGTGGTCGGCACTCCTCAACAATTTCGTCATCGAGGCCGCCGCCTTCACCGGCGTGGAGATCGGCTGGTTGCACACGGTGCGCGAGATCCCGGGCTTCCTCGCCGTCGGCGTCATCGCCGTCATCATGGTCATGCGCGAGCAGGTGCTGGCCCTCGTCAGCCTCGCCATGCTCGGCGCCGCGACGGCCGTCACCGCGTTCTTCCCGTCGCTCGCCGGGATCCTGACGGTGACGATGATCTCGTCCATCGGCTTCCACTACTTCGAGACGGTGAACCAGAGCCTGCAGCTGCAATGGCTGCCCAAGGACCGGGCGCCGCAGATCCTAGGGTGGATCGTCGCCATCGGCTCGGGGGCGAGCCTCGTCTCCTACGGGCTCCTCGTCGCCACCTGGGACAGGTTCGACCTCGACTACGCGACCGTCTACCTGCTCGCGGGCGGCGCCTGCCTCACCCTTACGCTCTTCTGCGCGCTGGCGTTCCCGCAGTTCGAGGCGCCCGACCCGCAGGTCAAGCGCATGGTCCTCCGCCGTCGCTACTGGCTCTACTACGCGCTGCAGTTCATGTCGGGGGCGCGGCGGCAGATCTTCGTCGTCTTCGCGGCCTTCATGATGGTCGAGCGCTTTGGCTTCGAGGTGCACGAGGTGACCGCCCTCTTCCTCGTCAACTTCGTCGCCAACATGCTCTTCGCCCCGCTGATGGGGCGGGCCGTGGCGCACTGGGGCGAGCGGCGGGCGCTGATCTTCGAGTACGCCGGGCTGATCGCGGTCTTC
>CAYMRW010000197.1:0-5112 GCA_964392825.1 uncultured Rhodobacterales bacterium | reverse complement strand
TCGACGGGCAGGTGCGCCGCGGCTACGCCGCCTACGACTTCCAGGGCGTCTGGCGGGCGGTGTTCGAGTTCGCCACCGTCGAGCTCTCGGCGTTCTATTTCGACATCCGCAAGGACGCCCTCTACTGCGACCCGGCCGACGCGCCGCGCCGGCGCGCCGCTCGCACCGTGCTCGACCTGCTGTTCCACCGCCTGACGACGTGGCTCGCGCCGATCCTCGTCTTCACGATGGAGGAGGTGTGGCTCGAGCGGTTCCCCGGCGACGAAGGCTCCGTGCATCTCGTCGACATGCCCGAAACTCCCGCGGACTGGCGCGACGACGGCCTCGCCGCGAAGTGGGGACGGATCCGCGCCGTCCGCCGCGTCGTCACCGCCGCCCTCGAGATCGCGCGGCGCGACAAGGTCATCGGCGCCTCGCTCGAGGCCGCACCGGTGGTCCACGTGGAGGATGCCGAGGCCCTTCGCGCGCTCAGGAGCGTGCCGTTCGACGACATCTGCATCACCTCGGGGCTGACGCTGACCGCCGACCCGTCGCCGGCGGAGGCGTTCCGCCTGCCCGAGCAGCCGGGCGTCGGCGTCGTCTTCGAGCGCGCGGGAGGCATGAAGTGCCAGCGCTGCTGGAAGATCCTGCCCGACGTCGGACGTCACGCGCATCCCGGCGCCTGCGCCCGCTGCGACGCCGCTCTCGGCTGACGCGGCGCCGCGCAAGGGGCCGGTCCGCCCGGTCGCCGCGGCGCGCTAGGATGGGGCGTGAGTGGCGATTCGGGGAGGCTTCCGATGACGTACCGTCCCGACGGCTATCCGACGGTGTCGCCGTACCTGCTCGTCGCCGACCCGGGCGCCGTCATGGACTTCGCGGAACGGGCCCTCGGCGCCGAACGGCTGCGCGTGATCCCCGACGAGGAAGGGGGCATCCTGCACGCCGAGATCCGCGTCGGCGATTCGGTCGTGATGATGGGCGGCGTCGAGGGTGGGCCTCGCGCGCATCTGCACCTGTACCTCGCCGATGCCGACGACGCCTTTGCCCGCGCGCTCGACGCCGGTGCCGATGAGGTGCAGCCGATGACCGAGAAGGGCGACGGCGACCGCCGCGGCGGCGTCCGCGATGCGTCGGGCACCACGTGGTGGCTGTCGCGCCAGGTCTGAGCGGGCTCGTGCCGCCCAGCGACGCGAGGATCGCGGCCGTTCTCCACGACATGGCCGTGGCGCGGGGGCGCGACCGCAGCTTCTGCCCGTCGGAGGCGGCACGGCGCCTCGCCACCGACTGGCGCCCGCTGATGGACGACGTCCGGCGGGTCGCGGCTCGCCTGGTTGCCGACGGCCAGCTCCGGGCGACGCAGGCGGGCCGCGAGGTGGATCCCGACGGCGCGCGCGGTCCGATCCGGCTGTCGCTCCCCGCTTCCGGGAAGGGGCGGTGACGTTCCTCTACGGCCTCCTCGCGGCGGTGCTCGCCGCGTCGCTGGCGCTCGCCGTGTGGAGCCGGCTCGACCTCCACGCCGACCGGCGTCTCGCGGCACTGCTCGCGGCGACGGCGGAGCCCGACCCTCCGGGCTTCGATCCGGCGATGCTCGCCGATCTGCCGGAGCCGGCGCGGCGCTTCTACGGCGCCGTCCTCGACCCCGGTGCGCCCCTGCAGCGCGTCGCGCGGATCGAGATGTCCGGCACCATCGACCTCGGCACGGCGCAGGCGCCGAACCCGCATCCGATGACCGCCTGGCAGGTCCTCGCGCCGCCCGCGGGCCTGGTCTGGCGCGTGCGCACGACCGGCCCCCTCGCGATCACAGGCAGCGACGCGCTGGCCCCCGAGACCGGCTGGAGCCGGTTCCGCCTGTTCGGGCTGATCCCCGTGGCGCGCGTCGGCGGCGGCGAGGATCTCAGGCGCTCGGCCTTCGGGCGCATGGTGGGCGAGGGGCTGATGTGGACGCCGGCGGCGTTCCTGCCGGCGGCGAAGGCCGGGTGGGAGGCGATCGCGTGGGAGGCGACGGGGATCGACTCCGCCGCCGTCACCGTCGCCGCGCACGGAATCGAGCAGCGGGCCGAGATCACCGTCGACCCGCAGGGTCGGGCTATTCGCGTGACCCTGCCGAGGTGGAGCGACGCGAACGCCGACAGGGTCTATCGCCTGCAGCCCTTCGGCGGCGACCTCGCCGGCCACGCGCGCCTCGGCGGCCAGATGCTCCCGGCCCGCGTCGTCGGCGGCAACCACTACGGCACCGAACTCTACCACCCGTTCTTCCGCGCCGAGGTGACCGCGCTCGCGTTCCGCTGAGCGCTTTAGACAGACGGCGGCCGGCCGCGGGTCCGCTGACGTTCGGGAATCGCCTGCTGCAGGATGCCCGCCGAGACCAGCCACAGCGACGTCGCGACGAGGCCCCATGTCGCCCAGCTGCCCGGCGCGAAATCGACCCAGGCGGCCCAGCCGGCGAAGGCGGTCCAGGCGAACGCGAGCGGCAGCGTCACCGCCCGCCAGCGCCGGGTCCGCACCGGATGCACGAACTTGAGGTTCGTGAACATCGCCACCGCCAGCACGACGACGACGGCGAGGATCACCCAGTAGCCGGGGCTCGTCGCGAAGAGGACCAGCACCACCATGTTCCAGCATCCCGGGAACCCGGCGAAGGACTTGTCCTTGGTCTTCATCCGCGTGTCGGCGAAGTAGACGACGCTGGCGTAGACGATGACGATGATCGCGATCCACCCGGTCCATCCCGGCAGCAGGTCGGACTTGAAGAGCGCGTAGGCCGGGATGAAGACGTAGGTGATGTAGTCGATGATGAGGTCCATGAGCTCGCCGTCGAGCTGCGGCGCGTGGCGCTGGACGTCGTACTTTCGCGCCAGCGGGCCATCGATGCCGTCGACGGCGAAGCTGACGACCAGCCAGAGGAACATGAGGCTCCACTTGCCGTCGACGGCCGCCAGCATCGCCAGCATCGCGAAGACGGCGCCGGACGCGGTCAAGAGGTGCACGGCGAGGGCGGCGAGGCGGGGCGTCATCGGCCCGTCATGGACGAAAGCCCGCCTCGGCGCAAACCTGCTCAGGCGGTCCGGGCCCGCGGATGCGCGGCCCGGTAGACGTCGACGAGCCGGGCCCCGTCGACCGCGGTGTAGACCTGCGTCGTCGACAGCGAGGCGTGGCCGAGCAGTTCCTGGATGCTGCGCAGGTCACCTCCGGCGGTCAACAGGTGCGTGGCGAACGAATGCCGCAGCGCATGCGGCGTCGCCGTCGCCGGCAGGCCGAGCGCGGCTCGGGCCTCCGCCATCGTCTGCTGCACGCTCCGGGGCGACAGCGCGCCGCCCCGCGCCCCGCGGAACAGCGGGCGTTCAGCTTCCACCGGCCAAGGGCAGATCGCGACATAGGCCGCGACCGCCTCGCGCGCGACCGGCAGGACCGGCACCATCCGCTCGCGCCCGCCCTTGCCGGTGATTTTGAGCGAGGCCGGCAGCGGGTGATCGGAGCCCTTCAGGCGCAGGGCCTCCGAGATGCGCAGGCCCGAGCCCCAGAGCAGCGTCAGGACGGCAAGGTCGCGCGCCCCGATCCAGGGCCGGTCCGCCCGGGTTCCGACCGCGCCGAGAAGCGCGTGCGCGGCGTCGGGGGCGAGCGGTCGGGGCAGGCGCCGGGCGAAGCGCGGGCTCCGCGCCGACAGGATCGCGGTCGGGTCGAAGCCGTCGCGCTCCGCGAGCCAGCGCACGAAGGTCTTGACGGCCGAGAGCGAGCGCGAAAGCGAGCGGGCGGACCGCCCCCGGCCGCGCTCGACCGCCATCCATGCGCGCATGTCGCCGATAGCGATCCGGGCGAGCGCGGCACGGCCGAGGCTCTCGCCGTGGTGCCGTGTGACGAAGTCGAGAAAGCTCCGGAGGTCGGCGCGGTAGGCCTCGATCGTGCGCGGCGCGGCCCCCTCGATCGCCGAAAGATGATCGAGCCAAGCCTGCAGCGCATCCCGGAGGCCGGGCGACATCACCGGGTGATCCGGGCGATCGCCTGCTCGGCGACGGCGGCGAGAAACTCGAGGAGGTCCGTCGCCTGGCCGTTGTGGTAGTGCCCGGGGTCGGCGACGCCGAGCGCAAGGAGGCCGGGCAGCCGCGTCGGCCCGAGGTCGAGCCGGAGGCACGCCTCCGATCCTGCGAACTCCGGCCCGTAGATGCCCCCCTCGGCCGGGCGCAGCGTGACCCGCCGCGTGGTCTCGCGTCCGCCGCCGAGGTAATAGGCGATCCACCCGGCCTCGGCCCGACGGAGCCCGCCCTCTCCCGGATCGCGCCCGCCCTCGAGTACGACGACGGCGCGGTCGACGCCCAGCGCCTCCGCCAGCGGACCGGACAGCAAGAGCGCCAGGTCGTCCTCGGCCTCGGCGGCGAGGAGGGCCAGCACGGCGCGATGGACGAGGCGGGTGCCGGCGAGGTTCTCGTAGGCCGCGGCGACGACGCTTTGGTGCGTGTTCTCGAGCCGGTCGAGCCGCTCCTCCAGCCGGCGCATGGCGGCGCCGCGCATGTCGACCACGTTCGAACCCAGCGCCGTGTCGTTCGCTGCCACCAGGGCGCGCAGCACGTCGGGGTCGCCGAACACCGCCTCGGGCCGCGCGATCAACTGCGCGCGCACGTCCTCGGGCAAACCCTTTGCATCAACTGCGTCCTTCATCCACCGACCTCCGCTTGCGTTTTCCGGATTCTTACCGACTCGCCGGATGCCGATCACCCGAAAAGTCTCGCCGCCGCCGAAGTGCGGCAGCGCTGCATCACGGGGTACGTATGCCCGCTCCCGCTCGCCTCGCGCCGTCGAATGTCGTAGGCCGCGCGCCATGCTGACGGAGGATCGCGAGACCATCGGCGCGCACGACGCGGGACCTGCCCGTTTTGCCGCGGGCGACCTCGTGGCGGTGCTGACGACGCAGCCGCTCGACCGGACGCTCGACTACCGCGCGCCGGAGGGCGGCTGCGCCGCGGGCGACTTCGTCGAGGTGCCGCTCGGGCCGCGCTCGGTGCTCGGCGTGGTGTGGGGCCCGGGCCTCGGCGACTTCGACGCCGACAAGGTGCGGCCGGTCCGCCGCCGCCTCACCGTGCCGCCGATGCGGGCGCCGATGCGCGCCTTCCTCGAACGCGCGGCCGAATACCCGCTGAC
>CAYMRW010000196.1:0-5115 GCA_964392825.1 uncultured Rhodobacterales bacterium | reverse complement strand
AGGGGATGCCGATCGACTCGAGCGCCGAGCCGGGCGTGATCGTCCAAAGCTCGATCCCCCGCGCCCGCGCCAGGTCCCGCGCCGCCGCGAAATGCCGCAGGATGCGGTCGAGACCGTCGAGCAGGCCCGACGGCGCCGCGTCCCCCGCCGTCTCGTAGAACCGGGGTGCCGCCGCGTTGCCGAGATCGACGCCTGCGAACGCGACCCGTGCGACCGGGAGACCCAGCGCCACCTGCAGTGCCGAGAACGCCACCGTCCCGGCGACGACGACGCCCTCCTCCGGCTGCGGCGACACCAGGGGCAGATCGCGTCGCCGTCGCTCGCCTGCCCGCTTGCCGAGATTCTCCATCAGCACCACCGGCCCGTCCCGCAGAAGGTCGGGTGCCCGCGCTGCAAGAACCCGGATGACGGCCGGCGACAGCAACCGCGGCGCCCCCGTCGCGAGGTGCCGTTCCAGCATGCCGAGGTGGCGCCAGACGAAGCGCTCGTCCTCGATCGCCACCGCTTCGAGGCCGAGCGTCACGGCCCCGTTCAGCGCGATGCGCCACCCGGGCAGGCGGGCGGCGTCGACGCCGCGCATCGACGGCCCCGAGCCGACGATGGTGACGGTCGGGCCGGCCGGTCCCGCAAGCGCCGCGAGCGGCAGCAGCGGGGCGAGACGCCGCCCGCGCCGGACGATGGCGCCCTCGCCCTCGGTCCCGGCCCGCTCCAGATGCAGACCCGGCCATGTCTCATGCCAGTGCGCTCGCCCGGGGCCGAGGCAGGCGAAGGCCAGCTTCACGGCACGCCGGTGCAGCGGTCGATCAGACACCCGTGCCGCGTCTCTGTGCCATCGCGCACGGATCCGGTTCGCGGCCGCATATTGGGTGCATGAAGGTGCGGGCTATCTCTGTCCCAACACTCGAGGAGCCAGAGCCATGCTGAACCAGATCGAGGGCATCCATCACGTCACCTCCCTCGCCTCGTCGGCGCGTGCGACCGACGCCTTCTTCACCGGGCCGCTCGGCCTTCGCCGGGTCAAGAAGACCGTCAACTTCGACGCGCCCGACGTCTACCATCTCTATTACGGCGACGCGTCGGGCCACCCCGGCACCGTCATGACCTACTTTCCCTTCCCGGACGCGGCGCGCGGCACACCGGGAACGGGCGAGGTCGGCACGACGGTCTTCGCGGTGCCGCCGGGCAGCCTCGCCGCGTGGCGCCACCGCCTCGCCGATGCCGGCGTCGCGGGTCTCGACGAGAGCGACCGGTTCGGAGCGCGGCAGCTCGCCTTCGAGGGGCCCGACGGCGACGGCTTCGCCCTCGTCGAGGCCGAGGACGGGCGCGCGCCGTGGTCGGCCGAGGTGCCGGCCGAGATGGCGATCCGCGGCTTCCACGCGGCCTCGCTCCGCCTCGCCGACATTGGCGCCACCGAGGACCTCTTGCGTCTCATGGGCTACGAGCGGGTGGACGCGCATGGCGGCATCGTCCGCTACGCGCTGCCCGAACACAACGGCGCCGGCATCGTCGACCTCGAGGCGCGGCCCGACGCCGCGCACGCCCGGCAGGGGGCCGGCAGTGTGCACCACATCGCCTTCTCGGTCGCCGACCGCGAACGTCAGGGCGAGGTGCGCGAGGCGCTCCTGGCGGAGGGATGGCAAGTGACGCCGGTGATCGACCGCGACTACTTCTGGGCGATCTACTTCCGTACGCCCGGAGGCGTCCTGTTCGAGGTAGCGACCGCCGAGCCCGGCTTCGCCCGCGACGAGGACCCGGACCATCTCGGCGAGGCTCTGAAGCTTCCGCCGCAGCACGCGCACCTGCGCGACCGGCTCGAGCGCGAGCTCGAGCCCATCTCCTGACGTCGGGGCGCGGATCGGTGACCTACCACGCGGCACGGACGCCGGCGCCCGGCGAGGCGCCGGTCGTTTTCACCTTCCACGGAACCGGCGGCGACGAGCGGCAGCTCCACGATCTCGGTGCCACCCTCGTGCCCGGCGCCCACGTCGTCTCGCCCCGCGGCGACGTCGACGAGATGGGCCATGCGCGCTTCTTCCGCCGCACGGCCGAGGGCATCTACGACATGGACGACCTCGGCCGCCGCGTCGAGGCGATGGCGGCGTTCATCGACAGCGAGAGCGGCGACGCTCCGCGGGCGGTGGGGATCGGCTACTCGAACGGCGCCAACATCCTCGCCGCCACGGCCTTCCGCCACCCCGCGCTCTTGGATACCTTGGTCCTGATGCATCCGCTGATCCCGTGGACGCCGGACCCGCAGCCCGGCCTCGCCGGCCGCCGCGTCCTCGTCACTGCCGGGCGGCAGGACCCGATCGCGCCCGCGTCCGGCAGTCAGGCGCTGGCCGCCTGGCTGACCGATCAGGGCGCCGAGGTGACGCTCGACTGGCAGCCAGGCGGCCACGAGGTTCGCCCGGCCGAGATCGACGCGATCCGCCGCTTTCTCGCTTGATGCGCGGATCGGTCAGAACGGCGCCGGGACGCTGAACGTCAACGGCTTGCCCCCGTCCGGATGCCGCACCCGCAGGCTCTCGGCGTGCAGCATCATCCGCGGGGCCTCGCGCGCCTCGCCGGTGGCGTAGAACGGGTCGCCGACGATCGGGTGGCCGATCTCGCGCATGTGGACGCGGAGCTGATGCGACCGCCCAGTCTTGGGATAGAGCCTGAGCCGCGTCGTCTGCGCCTCGCGCCGTGCCACCCGCCACTCGGTGAGCGCCGGACGTCCACGCTCGTGGTCGACCATCTGCAGCGGCCGGTTCGGCCAGTCGACGATCAGCGGCAGGTCAACCGTCCCCGTCTTCTCGGCCACGTGACCCCAGACCTGCGCGACGTAGGTCTTCTTCACGTGCCGTCGCTCGAACTGCAGCCCGAGGTTCCGCTGCGCGTTGGGCGTCAGCGCGAAGATCATCACCCCCGATGTGTCGCGGTCGAGCCGGTGCACCAGGAGCGCCTCGGGATAGGCGGCCTGCACCCGCGCCAGCAGGCAGTCCGCCAGATGCGGCCCCCGGCCCGGCACGCTGAGAAGCCCCGCCGGCTTGTCGGCGAGCAGGATCTCGTGGTCGGCGTAGAGGACCGCGAGCGGCACGTCGGGCGGGTCGTACCCGCTCACGCCCGCGTGGTCGTCGTGCCGAGGGCGACGCCGTAGCCCACGAACAGCGCCGCCATCCCGCGCCGCAGCCAGACGTTCATCATGGCGCCGATGGCAAGCCGCCCCAGCCCGGCGCCGACCGCCGTGTAGGCGGTATAGCTGAGGGCCGTGAGCGTCAGCGCCGTCGGCACGATCGCCCACATCTGCTGCCCGATCGGCACGTCCGGCTGGACGAAGGCCGAGAACGCCGCGAGATAGCCCGCGAGGCTCTTGGCGTTGACGGTCGCGATCAGGAAGGCACGGACGAAGATCGACCGCCGCGACGCCGCGAGCGCGATCGGCCGCCCTGCCGTGACCCAGCCGCGGATGCCGATCCAGATCAGCAGGGCCGCGCCGCCGAGCCTGACCCAGGCGAAGGTCTCGGGCGAGGCGGCGATGAGCGCGCTGACGCCGGCGGCGGACAGCGCCAGAAACAGCGCCGCCTGCGTCAGGATCGCCGCGACGCAGGGCAGCGCGCGGCGAAAGCCCACGTGCATCGCGGTCTGGATGCAGTTGACCGCGTTCGGGCCCGGCGTCGTCACGAACACCGCCCAGAAGGCAGCGAAGACGAGCCATGCCTCGACGCTCATGCAAGGCTCGCCCGTGCGAAGGTCGCGTCGACGATGGCGCCGAGCCCGGCGGCGTCGGATGCCCCGAACGCGTCCGGCCGGTCGCTGTCGATGTCGAGAACGCCGACGACCGCGCCGCTCGGGTCGCGAACCGGCAGCACGATCTCGGACCGGGTGCTGGCCGAGCAGGCGATGTGATCAGCCACCGCATGCACATCGGGCACGATCTGCGCCTCACCGGTGCGGGCGGCACGGCCGCAAACGCCGCGCTCGAACGGGATCACGAGGCAGCCGTGTCCGCCCTGATACGGGCCGATCTTGAGAAGCCCCGGCCGCACCACGCGGTAGAAGCCCGTCCAGTCGAAGCGGTCGTCGGCGTGGTGAAGCTCGCAGGCGACCGTGGCCATGAGTGCGACGGTGTCGTCCTCGCCCGCGGTCAGCGCCTCGATCCGGCCGGCGAGCTCGGCGTAGTCCGCGCGCGTCATGCCGCCGTTACGGCCGCTCGATGGCGATGGCAGTGCCCTCGCCGCCGCCGATGCAGATCGCGGCGACGCCGCGGCGAAGGTCGCGCGCCTCGAGCGCGTGCAGGAGGGTCACGATGATCCGCGCCCCCGAGGCCCCGATCGGATGGCCGAGGGCGCAGGCGCCGCCGTTGACGTTCACCCGGTCGCGGGGCACCCCGGTCTCGGCCATGAACGCCATCGGCACGACGGCGAAGGCCTCGTTCACCTCCCAGAGGTCGACGTCGGAGGCGGACCAGCCGACCCGGTCGAGAAGAGCCCGGGCCGCCGGCACCGGCGCCGTCGTGAACCATCCCGGAGCCTGCGCATGCGTCGCATGGCCGAGGATGCGCGCGCGCACGGGCAGGCCCGTGGCACCCGAGGCCAGGACCAGCGCCGCGGCTCCGTCCGAGATCGACGAGGCGTTGGCGGCGGTGACCGTGCCGTCCTTGCGGAAGGCGGGCCGGAGCGTCGGGATCCGGTCGGCACGGGCGAGGCCCGGCTGCTCGTCCTCGTCGACGACCGTCTCGCCCTTGCGGGTCGCGACCGTCACCGGCGCCACCTCGCTCGCGAACGCGCCGGACCGCTGCGCCGAGAGCGCGTTCTCCAGAGAGCCGATGGCGTAGGCGTCCTGCGCCTCGCGCGTGAACTGGTAGCGCTCGGCGCAGTCCTCGGCGAAGGTGCCCATCAGGCGACCCTTGTCGTAGGCGTCCTCGAGCCCGTCGAGGAACATCGAATCGACCACGGCCCCATGCCCCATGCGGGCGCCGCCGCGCATCTTGGGAAGGAGATATGGCGCGTTGGTCATGCTCTCCATGCCGCCCGCCACCACCGTCGCGACCCGCCCCGTGGCGATGGCGTCGAACGCGTCCATCGCGGCCTTCATGCCCGAGCCGCACATCTTGTTGAGCGTCGTCGCCGGCAC
>CAYMRW010000195.1:0-5130 GCA_964392825.1 uncultured Rhodobacterales bacterium | reverse complement strand
ATCGCCGCCGTCGCCTACCCGAACCGGGTCATCGTGCGGATGAGCGACTTCAAGACGAACGAGTACGCCGAGCTCCTGGGCGGCCGCGCCTTCGAGCCGCACGAGGAGAACCCGATGATCGGGTTCCGCGGCGCCTCGCGCTACTACTCGCCGCTCTACCGCGAGGGGTTCGCGCTCGAGTGCCGGGCCATCGCCAAGCTGCGCGGCGAGATGGGCTTCGACAACGTCATCGTGATGATCCCGTTCTGCCGCACGCCCGAAGAGGCCGACCGCGTGCTCGAGGTCATGCGCGGCGCCGGGCTCGAGCGCGGCCGCGACGGGCTCGAGGTCTACGTGATGGGCGAGATCCCGTCGAACGTCATCCTGGCCGAGGAGTTCGCCCGGCGGTTCGACGGCTTCTCGATCGGCTCGAACGACCTGACCCAACTGACGCTCGGCGTCGATCGTGACAGCGAGTCGCTGGCGGCGCTGTTCTCGGAGGCGAACCCGGCGGTGGTCTGGATGATCGAGAGCCTGATCTCGCGGGCGCACGCGGCCGGCGCCAAGGTCGGCCTCTGCGGGCAGGCGCCGTCGAACGACCCGGCCTTCGCGCGACTGCTGGTCGAGGCGGGGATCGACTCGATCTCGGTCACGCCCGACAGCTTCATCGCCGTCAAGCGCCACGTCGCCGAGGCCGAGCGGCGCACCGCCCCGATGGAGGCGCGCGCCTAGGCCCGCGATCCTGCGGCCGGGCCCCGGAGCGACGCCCGGGGCCCGACCGCGACGCTCATATGCCGGGGACCACGCCCGGTACGGCCCGCCGGGCGCGACGTCGCGCCATGCCCGGCGGGAAAGACGGCGGACACGCTGGGGTGGCGCCTCCCGCCGCCGCCGCTAGTATGCCGGGACGCTCCGCCCGAGGACCCGACATGCCGCCCGCCGCCCTGCCCGCCGCCCTGGCCTCCGACATCTCCGAACTGATCGCGTGTCCGAACTGCGACGCGCTGCATCACGCCCGGATCCCGGCGGCGGGGGAACGCGCGGTCTGCCACCGCTGCGGCACCATCCTGATCTCGCCGCGGTCGGGGGCGTACCTGCAGATCCTGACGCTCGCCGTCACGGTGATGATCCTGATGACGGCGGCACTGTTCCTGCCGTTCCTCGAACTGCGCGTGGCGGGACTGCAGGCCAAGGCGTCGGTGTTCGACGCCGTCCGCGCCTTCGCCGACGACGGCGCCGCGTTCCTGACAGTGACCATGGCGGCCCTCGTCGTGCTGATCCCGGTCACGCGCGTCCTGCTGCTCATCTACGTGCTGGGGCCGACGGTCTGGCGTGGCCGGCCGCCGCGCAGCGCCGCCGTGGCCTTCCGCCTGTCGGAGGATCTCAAGCCCTGGTCGATGTCGGAGATCTTCATCATCGGCGTGGCCGTGGCGCTGGTGAAGGTCGTGGACCTCGCGCGCGTCGAGCTCGGCCCGGCCTTCTGGCTGTTCGGCGCCCTCGTCGTCGTCACGGTGCTGCAGGACGGCCTCATGTGCCGCTGGTCGCTCTGGCGGACGCTGGAGACGCAGCGGTGAGCGGCGGCGCGCTGACCGCGCGCGAGGCCGGGCTCGTCGCCTGCACCCGCTGCGCCCGGGTCTGGACGCGCGGGCAGGAGGCCTGCGGCCGCTGCGGCTCGGCGCTGCACTCGCGCAAGCCGCGCAGCCTGCAGATGGTCTGGGCGTGGTGGGCCGCCGGCCTCGTCGCCTACATCCCCGCCAACCTCTACCCGATGCTGCGCACGCAGACGCTGATCGGCTCGTCGGAGAGCACGATCATCGGCGGCGCCGTCGAGCTGGTGCATCACGGGGCGGTGCCGGTGGCGCTGGTGATCCTGATCGCGAGCGTCGCGATCCCGGTCGGCAAGTTCGTCGCCATCGCCTACCTGGCGCTGAACCTCGGCCATGCCGCACCGCTCGCGGCGCACCGGCGTCAGCAGCTCTACGAGCTCGTCGAGTTCATCGGCCGCTGGTCGATGATCGACGTCTTCGTGGTGGCGATCCTGTCCTCGCTGGTACAGCTGAACTTCGTGGCGACGATCCATCCGGGCCCCGCGGCACTGACCTTCGCGCTCTCCGTGATCTTCACCATGCTGTCGGCGAAGAGCTTCGATTCCCGGATGATCTGGGATCAGGCCGGGTGAGCGACGTCCCCGAACCGCAGATCAAGCCGGCGCGAAAGTCGCTGCTCGAGCGGGTGTCGATCGTCTGGCTGGTGCCGATCGGAGCGCTCGTCATCTCGCTGGCGCTCGCCTGGCAGAACTACGCGAGCCGCGGTCCGGTGATCGAGATTTCCTTCGAGGACGCCGAGGGGATCCGGCCCGGCGAGACCGAGCTGCGCTATCGCGACGTCCCCGTGGGCATCGTCGAGGACGTGCGGTTCTCGGACGGCCTCGGATCGGTGATCGTCGACGTCCGGCTCGACGAGAACGTGGCGCCCTACGTCGACGAGGGCGCGGAGTTCTGGGTGGTGCGGCCCCGCGTGACCGCGCAGGGCGTGACCGGCCTCGGCACGGTGCTCTCGGGCGCCTACATCCAGGGATCGTGGGACACCGACCCCGGGGGCACGGGGGACGCCTTTGAGGGCTTCGAGACGGTGCCCGTGGCCCGCCCGGATGTGCCCGGGCTGCAGATCACGCTGGTCTCGCCGACCGGCGACGGGCTTTTGCAGGGCACCCCCGTCCTCTACCGCGGGATCCAGGTGGGCACCGTCGCCGATGTCGAGCTCTCCGAGGACGGGCAGGTCCGGGCCGACGCCTTCATCGAGGCGCCGCACACGAACCTGATCTCGTCATCGACGCGGTTCTGGAACGCCTCGGGCTTCAGCTTCTCGCTCGGGCCGCAGGGCGCCACGCTCGACGTCTCGTCGCTGGCGGCGCTGGTCTCGGGCGGGGTCGCGCTCGAGAACCTGGTGAGCGGCGGCGATCCGGCCGAGCCGGGCGCCGTCTATCGGCTCTACGACGGCCGGACGGCGGCCCTGAGCAGCGTCTTCGTCGACCCCGACGCCGGCGACCGCGTCCGCGTGGCGTTCATCTTCGGCGGGGACGTGTCCGGTCTCGAGCCGAGCTCGCCCGTGGAGTACCGGGGCCTGCAGGTTGGCGAGGTCGTGGACGTCACCGGCATCATCGACGAGGAGCGCTTCGGCGACCGCGCCGTGCGGCTTCTGGCAACGGCCGACGTCGATCCGGAACGCCTGGCCGTGCGCGAGACCGAGGGCGAAGCCGGGGAACAGCCGGACGCCGAGGAGACGCTGGCCATCCTCGCCGATCTCGCCGACAGCGGGGTGCGGGCGCATCTGGAGCGCGCCTCGCTGTTCGTCGGCGGCCTGAAGATCGTGCTGGCGCAGGAGGAGACGCCCGAGGAGGCCGTGCTGGAACTCGATGCCGAGCCCTATCCGGTGTTCCCGACGACCGCGGCCGAGATCCCCGAGGCCGCCGATACCGTCGAGGGCCTGATCGCCCGCGTCAACGAGCTGCCGATCGAGGAAACCATCGACAGCGCCATCGGGGTTCTCGAGGGCGTCGAGAGCTTCGTCCAGTCGGACGCGCTGCAGCAGACGCCGGAGGAGGTCCTGGCGCTCATCGGCGATGCGCGGTCGCTCATCGGATCGGAGGCCGTGCAGGAGGTGCCGGCCGAACTGGCTGCGATCCTGTCTTCCCTCGAGGAGGCGGTGGGCGACGTGCAGGTGCTGCTGGCCGAGTTCACCGAGGCGGGCGCCGCGGCGGCGCTGACCGACGCTCTCGCCAGCGCGGGTCCCGCGCTCGACGCCGTGGAGCGACTTCTGACGGCGGCGGAGCCGGCCATCGCCGAGGTTCCGGCGCTGGTGGAGCGTCTGCGGGCCGCCGCCGAGGACGTGGCGACGACGGCGGCGACAGTCGCGGCGCTGCCCCTCTCCGACGTCGTCCGGTCGGCGGCCGAGACCGCCGAGGCGGCGCAAACCCTGATCGCCAGCGATGCCGTGCAGCAGATCCCCGAGGACGCGAGCGCGGTTCTGCAGCGTCTGGCGGCGACGCTCGACGAGGTGCGGGCGGCGGGACTGGTGGCCGCGGCCTCGGCGGCGGTGGGCGACGCGAGCGATGTCGCGGCGCAGTTCGCCGAAGCGGCCGAGGGGCTGCCGGCTCTGATCGAGGAGATCGAGCGGGTCGCCGCCACCATCGCCGCCCTGCCGCTGGCCGAGACCCTCGGGTCGGCGAACGAGACGCTGGACGGCGCCGGCGATCTGCTGTCGTCCGAGGCCACGCAGGCGCTGCCGGCGGAACTGAACGCCGCGCTGGCCGAGCTGCGCGGCATCGTCGCCGAGTTCCGCGAGGCGGGCCTCGTGGCGCAGGTCAACACTACGCTCGACGATGCGGGCGAGGCCGCGACGGCGATCCGCGACGCCACGTCGGGCCTGCCCGCCGTCGTCGGCAACGTCGAGGAACTGACGCGCACGGCGAACACGCTGCCCCTGCAGCAGCTCGCCGAGGATCTGACTGGCCTCGTCGAGGCGCTCGAGGTGATCCTCGAGACGGAGGGGGCACAGGAGCTCCCCGCCGCGCTCAACGGCACGCTGGCCGAGCTCGAGGCGACGCTATCGGAGCTGCGCGCGGGCGGGCTCGTCTCGTCCGCGAACCAGACCCTCGCCTCGGCGCAGAACGCGGCCCTGGCCGTGGAGGAGGCGACGGCGGAGCTGCCGGCACTGGCCGAGCGCCTGGAGCGCCTGGCGGCGCAGGCGGAACTGACGCTGCAGGGCTACGACGAGGGGTCGGAGCTTACGCGGACGGCGCAGAACACGCTCCGCGAGGTGCAGTCCGCCGCCCGCTCGATCAGCTCGCTCGCGCGGCAGATCGAACGCGACCCGAACTCCCTGATCCTAGGACGCTGACATGCGCTTTGCCCTCCTCTTCGTGCTGATGGCGGCCTGCGGCGGCGACACGGTGCGCTACGCGGTGCCGCCCGCCCCCGCGGAAGGCCGCGTCGCCATCAACGTGCGCTCGCTCGAGGTCCGTGACACGGCCATCCCGCTCTACGCGGGGCTCGAGGAGATCTCGGTCGAGCAGGAGGGGGGCGGCCTCGTCGCCGACACCTCGGTCCTCTGGGCCGAGGACCCGCAGCGGGTGGTGACGCAGGGGCTCGC
>CAYMRW010000194.1:0-5147 GCA_964392825.1 uncultured Rhodobacterales bacterium | reverse complement strand
AACTCCGTCGTGTGACCGCCAAAGGGACGCTGGTAGATGCGCCCGTCCTCGGTGCGGGAGAACGGCACGCCGTAATGCTCGAGCTCGTAGACGGCCTTCGGTGCCTCGCGGGCGAGGTACTCCATCGCGTCGACGTCGCCCAGCCAGTCCGACCCCTTGACGGTATCGTACATGTGCCACTGCCACTCGTCGGGGCCCATGTTGCCGAGCGACGCGGCGATGCCGCCCTGCGCCGCCACCGTGTGGCTCCGCGTCGGGAACACCTTGGTGATGCAGGCGGTCCTCAGCCCCTGTTCGGCCATGCCCAGGGTGGCGCGAAGGCCCGAGCCCCCCGCCCCCACCACGATGGCGTCGTAGCTGTGCTCGATCGGTTCGTAGGCGGCCATTCGGCTCTCCTCAAAGGGCAAGTCGGGCGATCGCGAAAAGCCCCGCCGCGGCCGTGGCATAGCTGACGCAGATCATGGCCACGATGAGACCTTTCCGCGCGAGACCGTCCGAATAGTCCTCGATCAGGGTCTGCACGCCGCCGCGGAAGTGCACCATCCCGACGACGATGGTCAGGGCCGCGACGATCGCCGGGAACGGGCTTGCGTAGTACGCCACGACCTCCTCGTAGGGTCGGCCGAGCGCGAACCCGAAGGTGAAGACGAAGAGGGGGACGAGGATCAGGAGGGCGATGGAACTGACCGTCATGTGCCAGTGATGCTCGGTGCCCTGATGGGCGCTGCCGAGGCCCGCGGCCCGCTTGCGGTCGGTCATGTAGGCCATCGTGCGTCTCCTAGACCAGAACCAGCGTGATGAGCGTGAGGACGACGGACCCGCCGATCACCGCGTAGCCGAGCCTGTACGCCGGTTCGAGCTCGAGCCAGACGACCTGGTCCCAGATGAGGTGCCGGATCCCGGCAAGCGTATGGTACCAGAGCGCCCAGACCGACAGCGCCAGCACGAGGTCCCCGAACCAGGACCGGACGAAGGCGTCGGCCGTCGCGAACGCCTCCGGGCCCGACGCCGCCGCGAGCAGCCACCAGACGATCATCAGCGTCGCGACGATCAGGGCGTTGCCGGTGATGCGCGTCAGGATCGAGGTGATGGAGGTGAGCTGCGGCCGGTAGACCGAGATGTGGGGGGACAAGGGTCGGTTTCCCCGTTGGATATCGGCCATCTGCAGCTCCGGTTCCGCGTGGATACCCGTTGTCATAACCCTTTTGAAAGCGGTGTCACGTCCCCGCCGAGACTGATAGCGCGATCATTCGGCGCAGACCCGGTGGAGCGCGGGGGCGCCGGCGCCCGGATCATGCGGGGCACAGCGTCCAGATGTCGAGATCGAGAAGCACGCCCTCGGCATAGGTCCCGTCGGGACCCCTGACCGGACCGGAACGCGTGCCGGCGCGCGCCGCGACCAGCCGCAGCCGCAGCGCGTTGCCCCCCGGCACGTCGACCTCCGCCCGGTCGAGGACCTCGGACCAGGCCGTGACCGTGTCGCCCGCAAAACAGGGCGCGACGTGGCTGCCGGCGTTCAGCGCCACCACCGGCTGTGCCGCCTCGAGCCCGTTGTAGCTGAGCGCGCGCGCGAGGCTGATGACGTGGCCGCCGTAGATCAGGCGCCGCCCGTCGTCTCGCGCGGTGGCGTCGAAATGGACCCGCGCGGTGTTCTGCCAGAGCCGGGTGGCCATCATGTGCTCCGCCTCCTCGACCGTCACGGCGTCGACGTGGTCGACGATCTCGCCCGGCTCGAAGTCGCCCCAGCGGCGCGTGCCGCCGGCGAGCGCCCAGTCGTAGCCGGCGAAGTCCAGCCCCGCCGGGATCGCCAGCGCCTCGGGCGCGACCGCCTCCGCCAGCGACGGCACCGTCGCCTCGGGCGCATCGCCCGGTGCGCGCCGCCGTACCATGACCCAGCGGACGTAGGTCAGAACCGTCTCCCCGTGCTGGTTCAGGCCCCGCGTCCGCACCCAGACGATGCCGGTCTTGCCCGAGGACGTCTGCTTCAGCCCGATGACCTCTGACTCCGCGCGCAGCGTGTCTCCCGGGTGGACGGGGCGAAGCCAGCGGCCCTCGGCGTAGCCGAGGTTGGCGACGGCGTTGAGGCTGATGTCGGGGACCGTCTTGCCGAAGACGGTGTGGAACACGATCAGCTCGTCGAGCGGGGCCGGATCGAGCCCGCAGGCCGCGGCGAAGCTGTCCGAGGAGGTGAGGGCGTGGCGTGCGGGATAGAGCGCGTGGTAGAGCGCCCGTTCGCCGACGGTCAGGGTCCGCGGCACCGCATGGACGATGATCTCGCCCACGCGGTAGTCCTCGAAGAAGCGCCCGCCGCTCACGCCCATACCGGCAGCGCGGCGCGCCTCACGAGGGGAACGGCCAGACGCCGAGCCAGGCGTGGATCGCCGCGATGACGGCGTAGACGACGAACGTGATGACGACGAGGCGGACGTCGCCCGCGACGCTGCCGCCGGTGAAGCGGGGCGGCGCCGGTTCGCGCATGTTGATGAGCGGCATCTCGGCGATCGCCCAGATCAGGAGCACGCCCCAGAGGACCAGCGAGGCGACGTCGCCGTTGACCAAGAGATGCGCGATGGCCCAGAGCGAGAAGCCGGTCAGCTGCGGATGCCGCAGCGTGCCGCGCAGGCGGCTCTTGGAACTGCCGAGCCCGAAGAGCGCGACGGCGAACAGCATCAGCAGGTTGTTGAAATGAACGCCCCAGGCCGGGGGCTGCCAGACCGGCACGAACTCCGCCGCCCGGTAGCCCACGACCATGAGCACGACCGACAGGAGGAGCGCGGCGGCGAACAGGCCCTTCGAGGCGTCGCCCATCCGCTCCTGCAGCGTCGCGCGCGGCCCCGGCGCCACGCGCTTGAAGGTGTGCGCCGCGATCCAGATGGCCAATCCGAGGAGGAGCCAGATCATGCGGCCTGCATCTGCCGGATCGCCGCGGCGCGGGCCAGCGTCACCTCGGCATTGGCGACGTGCATGTTCTCGACGATCTTGCCGTCGAGGACGGCGATCCCCTGCCCTTCGGCCTGCGCCGCGCGGAAGGCCTCGATCTGCGCCTCGGCGCGCGAGACCTCGTCGGGCGACGGCGCGAAGATCTCGTTGGCGATGTCGATCTGCGCCGGGTGGATCAGGGTCTTGCCGTCCATGCCGAGCTCGCGGCCCTGCACGCACTCGGCCCTGAGCCCATCGACGTCGCGGAAGGCGTTGTAGACCCCGTCGACGCAGACGATCCCGGCGGCACGGGCGGCGAGCAGGCAGAGCTGCAGCGAAGCCATCATCGGCATCCGGTCGCTCTGCGCGCCGCACTTGAGATCGCTCGCGAGGTCGTTCGTCCCGAGGACGAACCCGCCCATCCGCGGCGCCCGGGCGATCTCGGGCGCATTCAGGACGCCCGCGGGCGTCTCGATCATGGCCCAGATGGCCGCGGCCGATCCGGCGGCGTCGAGAACCCGCGCGGCCTCCTCGACCATCGCGGCCGAGCCCACCTTGGGCAGCAGCACCGCGTCGGCGCCGAGGCCCGAGACGGCGTCCAGATCGGCGGCGCCCCATTGCGTGTCGAAGCCGTTGATCCGGACGAGCCGGGCCCGCAGGCCGAAATCCGCGCCAAGGGCCTCTGCGAGCGCCTCCCTCGCCGGGACCTTCGCCTCCGGCGCCAGCGAGTCCTCGAGGTCGAGGATCACGGCGTCGACGGCGAGCTGCCTGGCCTTCTCGACGGCGCGCGCCTTGGACGCCGGAACGTAGAGCACGGACCGCCAGGGCCGGATGTCCATGATTCACCTCGCAAGCAACAATCTTGCGCCGCAACGATCACATTCGCCCGTTTTCTGCAAGTGCGAAGGCGCATGACGCTTACCGAACTCTGCCTTGGGATCGTCTGCCCCGGCGCGTGCGGCTGCCGCTCCGGGGGCCCATGACGGCGCTCCCTCTGCGACCCGCCATGGAGGACTGGAGATGACCCGAACCGCCTCGGTCCTGTCGCCGGGCTCCGGCGTCATCGTCGTGTCCGCGCACGCGCAAACCACCGTCCGTGCACGCGCGATTTATCGGCCACCGCAAGATGGACACGGCACGAGGCCACCACGAAGCGACGGGCAGACCGGCGGCAGGGGACGCGGCGCCCGGCCGTGGTCGCGCGGGGCGACCGATCCGCCAGGCCTTCGCGGCCGACCCTGCGGACGGCTGGACCCTCCCGCAGACACCGCCCGACGGCCGGTCCCCCGATCTAGGTCAGCGCGTCCCACGTGAGCTTGAGGCCCGTCAGGGTCAGAAGTACGTAGGTGACCGCGAAGAACAGCCGCTCGGGCACGAGCGCGTGGGCACGAACGCCGAGCCAGGCCCCGAGGAGGGCCACGGGCGCGAGGACGGCGCCGGCCCAGAGCGTTTCCGCGGTGAAGATGCCGAGGAAGGCATACGGGAAGAGCTTGGCTATGTTCAGGACCCAGAAGGTCAGAACCGTCGTCGCCTGATACGCCGTCTTCTCCAGCCGCTGCGCCAGGAGATACACGGCAACCGGCGGACCGCCCGCGTGGCTCACGAAGCTCGTGAACCCGCCGACGATGCCGGCGACGAGGCCGCCCCAGCGCGGTACGGCGCCGCTGCGGATGCGCACGAGCCCGCGGGCCCGCGCCAGCTGCCAGGCCACGAAGGTGAGCGCGATGGCGCCGATCAGCAGGCGGATGAGGTCGTCGTCCGCCACCCGCCAGAGCATCGCGCCGATCGCCGTGCCGGGTATCCCGCCGAGGATGAGCAGGCGGGCGTCCGGCCAGCTCCAGCGCCGCCAGTAGGGGCCGAGCGTCGCGACATCGATCAGCATCAGGAGCGGCAGCATGACCCCGAGCGCGGTGCCGGGATCGACCACGAGCGCGAGGATGGCGGCCGCGACGAAGGCCGCGCCCGAACCGAAGCCTCCCTTGGAAATGCCGGCGAAGGCGACCGCCGGCACGGCGGCGGCGTAGAAGACGGGATCGAAGGCCAACGCGGGTCCCTCTCGGCCGGACGCCCCGGCCTAGCCGATGGCGCACGGCGCCGGAAGCCGCCGCTTGCGCGGCGGAGACGTTGGCACTAGGCCTCCGGCCCGTAGCAAACGAGGGAAGTAAGGGAGCCTCCTGCAATGGCCAGACCCAGGATCGCGCTGATCGGCGCCGGACAGATCGGCGGCA
>CAYMRW010000193.1:0-5160 GCA_964392825.1 uncultured Rhodobacterales bacterium | reverse complement strand
GGTGTCAGGCGGTCTCGAGCGCGGCAATGATGCCCGAGAAGTCTTCGGCCTTGAGCGACGCGCCGCCGACGAGGGCGCCGTCGACATCGGCGATGGCGAAGATCTCGGTCGCGTTGGCGGGCTTGACCGAGCCGCCGTAGAGGATCCGTGTCGCGTCGGCCGTGGCGCCGAACCGGTCGCGGAGGCGGGCGCGGATCGTCCCGTGCACCTCCGCGATCTGCTCGGTCGTGGGCACGCGGCCGGTCCCGATCGCCCAGACCGGCTCGTAGGCGACGACGAGGCGCTCGGCGGGAACGTCGTCGGGGACGGAGCGCGCGAGCTGCCCCTCGACCACGGCGATGGTGCGGCCGTCCTCGCGTTCGGTCAGCGTCTCGCCCACGCAGACGACGGGGGTGAGATCGGCGGCAAGGGCGGCCGCGACCTTGGCCGCGACGGCGGCGTCGGTCTCGCCGTGGTCGGCGCGGCGCTCCGAATGGCCGAGGATGACGTAGGTCGCCCCCGCATCGGCGAGCATCGCGGCCGAGACGTCGCCGGTATGCGCGCCCGAGGCTTCGGCATGACAGTCCTGGCCGCCGACGGCGATGCCCGCGGCCGCGGCGACGTCGGCCAGCCGGTCGATCAGCGTGGCCGGCGGGCAGAGCAGGATCTCGCAGCCTGGAGACGGGTGGCGGTCGGCAAGCGCCCGTACCTCGCCCAGGTTCTCGGCCAGTCCGTTCATCTTCCAGTTGCCGGCGGCGAGCTTGCGCATGTCGTCCCTCCTCTCGATGCCCGCGCGGAGAGGGGCGAAAAACGCCGTGTCTTGCAAGGGGCAAGGATGCGGATCGGCCGATCCAGCATTGCGCGGGCCGCTAGAGGCTGGGGGCGGACGGCGAGCCCGCGTGGCGCGGCGAGGAATCCTGCCGTCGATCGCGCGATGTCAGAGGTTCGGGCCCTGCTCCGTCGCGAGATCCTCGACGTCGCGGAACTTGATCGACTCGCCGCAGCCGCAGGCGTCGACCACGTTCGGGTTCCGGAACTTGAAGCCGCTCTCGAGGAGCGAGGTCTCGTAGTCGATCTCGGTGCCGAACAGGAACATCTGCGCCATCGGCGCGATCAGCACGCGGGCGCCGTCCTTTTCCACCACCTCGTCGTGGGGGTCGGCGTCGGCGACGTACTCCATCGTGTATTCCATCCCGGCGCAGCCGCCCTTCTTGACGCCGATGCGCAGACCCACGGCGTCGTCGCGCGCCATGAGGCGCGTGATCTGCCGGACGGCGGCCGGCGTCAGGGTCACGGGCGGGGATCCGGGTACCGCGAACAAGGCGCTCTCCTTTGCTGACTTGGATTTAGAATAAGGACTGGGCCGCCGTCGCGAAAGGGGGGCGAGCGCCCTCACCCCGACGCAGCCGCGGCCCGCCACCGGCGTGCGACCTCGCGGCGCAGTCCCTGCAAGGCCCCCCGCCATTGCGTGGCGACGGTTGGCGGCGAAGACGGGGCGCAGTATCCAGACCAGTCGCCGCAGTCCCGCCTTCTCGACGAAGACCGACCACGTGAAACGAACGACCGCGTCGTTTCCGTCGTGCGAAAGCGCCCAGACACCTTCGCCCCTGAGATCGCCGTCGGCCGCGATCGTGTACCCGTGCGGGCGCCGCGATCGGGTGACCTCGCCGGTCCAGCGCAGCGTGTCGGGTAGTCGGCCCCTCGTCAGGACGGTGAAGCGGCCGGCGACGCCGGTCTCGTCGCCCTCCTTGCGGAGCCGCGCCTCGAGGTAGACGTCTCCCCTCCAGCGGGTGATGGCCTCGACATCCTCGAGGACGGCGTTCACCTCCTCGACCGAGCCGCGGACGCGCCACACGCTTTTTGGCGTCATCCGCACCGGCTCGATCCGTGCCGCGTCGGCCATGCATTCTCCCCCGGCGCCGCGAAAGCGGCCTGACGCAGTCCGAGATGGAGCGCGCCCAGGGTTGGTCGGCCGCTTCCGGCGCGCGGCCGCAATACTCTTCGGGGATCATCCTGCGCGGATCGCCCGGGCCGAAGCTTTGTCCACCGGGATCCAGGCTCTGCGGGTTCCGTAGGGGTGAGTCAGATCAAGACGCCGATCGGCGGTTCGGTCCATGGTTGCGGGCGTGACCGTTGAAAACGGAGACCCGGGCATGGCTGCGGCCGCACGAGTCGGCATGTGGGCCGCCGCAGCGGTCGTCGCGCTGGAGGTGGCCTATGCCGGGGTGATGCTTGCAGGGTTCGCGGCGATCCCCGCGGCCGGGGCGCCCATTCCGAACCCGTGGTTCACCGCGATGGAGGTGCTGATCCTGCTCCTCGTGCCGGCGCTCGTCGTGCTGATGGCGGCGGTGGCCGCGACGTCACCGCCGGGGACGCGGGTGTTCGGTCTCGCGGCGCTGGCGTTCATGGCGATGCTCGGCGTCCTGACGGCCACGGTGCATGCCTTTGTGCTCGTCCTCTCCCGCGTCGAGGGGCCGGGGGCCGCGGCACTGGCCTTCGTCTGGCCGTCGCCGGTCTACGTGGCCGACGTGCTGGCGTGGGACGTCTTCTTCGCGCTGTCGGTTCTCGCGGCCGCGCCCGCCTGCGCCGCCGATCCATCCGGACGACGCATCGCCTGGTTGCTTGCGGCGAGCGGAGCCCTGGCAGCGGCCGGGATCGCCGGAGCGGTCGCGGGGGACATGCGCCTGCGCAACATCGGGATCGCGGGCTACGTGGGCGTGTTCCCGGTGGCGGCGGCGCTCATGGGCCTGCGCTTCCGCCGGCTTGCCGCGTAGACGGGGAGCTGCTGAGCGGGCGGGCCGGCACGCCGCCCACGGTGGCGCCGGCGGCGACGTCGCGGGTCACCACGGCCCCGGCGCCGACGATGGCGTCGTCGCCCACCGTCACGCCGGGCAGGATCAGCGCCCCGGCGCCGATCCAGCAGTTCCGGCCGATTGTGACGGGCTTGCCGTTCTCGAGCCCGGCGTCGCGCAGCGCCGGGTCGCGCGGGTGGTCGGCGGCGAGGAGCTGCGCCATCGCCCCGATCTGGGTCATGTCGCCGATGCGGATCGGGCAGATGTCGGCCAGCATCACCGCGTTGTTGATGAACACGTCGCGGCCGAGGAACACGTTGAAGCCGTAGTCGAGATAGACCGGCGCGCGGACCGCGCAGCCGCGGCCGATGCCGCCGAAGAGGTCGCGCAGGATGCCCTCGCGCTCGGCGTCGCCGTAGGCGGTCGCCGCGTAGTCCCTTAGAAGGCGCTGGGCGCGCTTGCGGGCCGCGACCAGTTCGGGGTCGCCCGGGCGATAGAGTTCGCCCGCCGTCATCTTTTCGCGCTCGCTCATGCGGGGCGCCGGATCGGGCCAGGACGGTTCAAGTCGGTCATGGTCCGACGGTATGCGCTGCCGTCGAGCCTCGGCAAGGTCGCGGCGACCGTTCCCGGACGGACGCCGCGGGCCAGACCCGTGCCAGGCACAAACGTGTCGACGGGGTCAGAGGCCCTTGCAGTTGGCGTAGTACGTGACGGTCGCGGGCCAGTCGGAGAAGACGCCGACGACGCCGACGTCCTGGGCGAGCGCGTCGAGCACCTCGTAGTAGTCGCCGTCGCGGGCGATGGCGTCGGTGACGGACTGGAAGTACCAGCCGCCGCCCCCGGCGAGAGGGCCCGAGCGCTCCAGCGTCCAGGTGATGATCCCGAGGCCTGCGGCCTCGGCCTCCTCGGCGTAGGGCGAGGGGACGATCTCGCCCGCGTCGTCGAGGGTCAGGAGCATCCAGAGCGGCGGCGCAATGTATTGCACGCCCATGTCGGCCAGCTCCTGCATCGAGGGCCGGAAGGTCGCCGGGTCGAGCGGGTCGATCAGCCCCTCGTCCTCATCCTCCGCCTCGTAGCGGTCGTCAAGGTAGACGGCCTGGGCGCCGAACTCCGGCTCGTTCTCGATCCAGTAGCGGACGTCGTCGAGGTTGAAGGACTGAGGCCAGACGCGCGAAGGATCGATGCCCACGGCCTTGTACTCGTCGATCAGCTTCTGCGCGTAGTCCTCCTGGCTGAAGCCGTCCCAAGGCATCTCCACCGCAGGCGACTTCAGCTCGGGCGTGAAGTCGGCGCCGAGCGCGTCGAAGAGCGCGATCGACTGCGCATGCGTCATCAGTGTCGGGCTCTCGGAGAAAAGCGTGGTGCGCCAGGGCGCGACGCCGCCCTGGAACGCCTCCGGGGTCTGCGCGCCGGGGTCGTAGGCGTCCATCTTGGGTGTCAGCGTCTGGAACTCGGCGAGGGTGAGGTCGGAGGTCCGGCACTCCGCGCTGGCCTCGGCCTCGCCTTCGCCCGGGGTGAAACCGGTGGTGCATCTGTCGGCGAGGTCGGTGACGAGGATGTCCGTCGTCGTGTGCAGGTCGTCCTGCGCGTGCCGGCAGACCAGCTCCCGGTCGGCGGTGAAGGTGACGTCGCATTCCAGGATGCCGGCGCCCTGCAGCGCCGCCGCGACGTTCGATTCCACCGTGTGCTCGGGGTAGAGAAGCGGCGCGCCGCGATGGCCGATCGAGAATTTCGTACGCTCGGGCGTCTGGCCGATGCAGGCCGTCAGCTCGTCCCGGAGGTCCCCCTCCTCCATCTTGGAGATCAGATAGTACGGGCGGTCGCCATAGCTGAGCGGCAGGTCCGCCATCGGCAGGTCGGCGGCGAAGGACGTGGCCGGCACCGCTACAAGCGCGACACCAAGGATACTGCGATGCATTCGGGGCTCCCTGCCTCTGGAATATTCATCTGTCGTCGAATGCATTGGTAAGCCTGCGACGACGCTCTTGTGAAGGTTGCGTGACGCTCAGGCGGCGTCCATCCGCGCGACCTCGTCGGGCAGGTCGACGCCGAGCTCCCGGGCGCGGGCGAGGAGCTTCTCGCGGACGCGACACTCGATCGTCCAGCCCTGCTGCGGGTCCGGAACGGGGACGTTGAAACGCACGTCGATGCCGAAGGCATCGTGGCCGGTGACGTAGTGCCTCGCATCCTCCTTGGGCGCGATGCCGTCCTCCTCGGCCACGATCTCGTCGAAGGCGCGGCGGAGGGGCGTGATGTCGGCGGTGTGGCCGAGCTTGAGAACCACGGGTCGGATCATCGCGACATCGCCGAGGGACCAGTTCTCGAAGGGCTCCGACACGAACTGCGAGACCGGGACGATGAGGCGGTTGCCGGTCCAGATCTTGAGCTG
>CAYMRW010000192.1:0-5169 GCA_964392825.1 uncultured Rhodobacterales bacterium | reverse complement strand
CCGGCCGGCGCGCCGCCTGGCTCCGCCTCGGGGCCGACCGGGGGCTCCCCACGGTGGTGCTGCACGGCGCCGGGCTCGACCGCGCCGGCGCCTCGTGGGGTCGTGTCCTGCCCGAGCTGGCCGAGCGCGGCCCCGTCTTCGCGCCGGACCTCCCGGGTCATGGCGAGACCGCACGGCTTCTGGATTTCCGCGGCATCGACGACCTATCCCGCTGGCTGGCCGGGTTCCTCGATGCACAGGGCATCGAACGCGCGGTCCTCGCCGGGGTCTCGATGGGCGGCGCCGTCGCCATCCGCCTCGCCCTCGACGCGCCCGACCGGGTCGCAGGGCTCGTACCGGTGGCGAGCTACGGCCTGTCCCGCCGCGCCCCGCTCCACGGCATCGTCCACGCCGGCACGCGGATGCCCCTCGCCCGCCTCGCCGACCCGATCGTCGCCCGGTCGTCCATGGCGGCGCGCATGGCCCTGCGCACGTTGATCCACGATCCCTCCCAGATCACGCCCGACATCGTGGGCGAACTCCGTCGGATCGCCGCCGATACCAACGCCGAGCGAACCTTCGACCGGTTCCTGGCGTCGGAGATCGGCCCGGACGGCTTTCGCACCGTCCTCGTCGACGATCTGCCCCGCCTCTCGGTGCCGACGCGCTTTCTTCATGGCCGGCACGATGCGACGATCCCGATCGAGGCGGCGCGCACGGCCGCACGGGTAGCCCACGCGCCGCTCGACGAGGTCGATGCCGGCCACTGGCCGATGTTCGAGGCGCCCGCCGCCGCCATCCGGGCCATCGACGCCGTCCGCGCGGAAGCTGCGGCCAGACGATGATTGATTTTCGCACGGGTTACCGGCGACAACGGTAGCGGTGCGCCACGGGGGGATGTGATGAGCGACCGAACCACCGACGCCGAGGAGGCGATCGACCCGCAGGGCCCGATCGCGGTCGAGGGCGTCGACGATGAGCCGGTCGAGGCCAACCGGCGCGACTTCGTCGGGCGCAACTACATCGTCATCGCGACGCTCTCGGCGGTCTACGCCGCGTTCCACATGGCCGCGCTGAACGGCGTCTCGATCTCGGACTGGGCGGGGATCGAGATCCCGTTTTTGCCGACCTTCCCCATGGAGACCTGGAACTTCCGCATCGTCCACGTCGCCGGTGCGCTGTTCCTGGGCTTCCTGCTCTTCGCCGCGGGGACGGCCTTCCCCGAGCGCGGGCAGGGGACGCGGGCCATCGCCTACGTCTCCTACGCCTTGCTCGTGCCCGCCGTGATCGCGCTCGGCGCCGCCCTCTGGTTTGCGAACCGGATCGCCGCGGGCCTGACCTGGAACGGCATCGACGAGACGATCCGCTTCCAGGAGATCTACTACTACGGCGTGCCGCTCCTCCTCGCGACCGTCGGCGCCATCGTCGCGGGCTGGGCGCACCGGCGCGAGCGGTCGGGCTTCGCGGCCCCCGACCTCGTGCTCGGCATCTGCGCCTTCGCGGTCGCGGCCTACCTCATCACCATCTACGGCACCTTGATGCGGAACTCGACGGGAACGCCGTTCGCGCCGATCGGCATATCGCTCGCCGCCGTCGCCGGCACGCTCCTCATCATGGAGCTGACGCGGCGGGTCGCGGGCCTCGCCCTCGTCATCATCTCGGTCGTGTTTCTCGCCTACGTCTTCGTCGGCCAGTACCTTCCGGGCTTCCTGAACTCGCCCGCGATCTCGTGGGAGCGCTTCTTCAGCCAGGTCTACACCGACGCCGGCATCCTCGGGCCGACGACGGCGGTGTCGTCCACCTACATAATCCTCTTCATCATCTTCGCGGCGTTCCTGCAGGCGTCGAAGGTGGGCGACTACTTCGTCAACTTCGCCTTCGCCGTGGCGGGCCGCGCCCGCGGCGGGCCGGCCAAGGTGGCGATCTTCGCGAGCGGCCTCATGGGCATGATCAACGGCACCTCGGCCGGCAACGTCGTCGCCACGGGCTCGCTGACCATCCCGCTGATGAAGAAGGTCGGCTACCACAAGAAGACGGCGGGCGCGGTGGAGGCCGCGGCCTCCACCGGCGGCCAGATCATGCCGCCGATCATGGGCGCGAAGCTCGGGATGCGGGGCATGCGCGAGGATGAGCTGCCGAAGTTCGGCGTGATGGTGCGCCGTGTCTACCTCTTCATTCCCATCGTCATCCTCATCGTCGCGCTCTTCTACGGCTATTCGGTGATCCGCGCCGGTACGCTCGCCACGGTCGCCGCGGCGGTGGTCTCGTGGCTCACCCCCCACAGGATGGGACCGCGATCGATCGTGCGCGCCTTCGAACTCGCCGGGATCATGTCGATCCAAATCATCGCGGTCTGCGCCTGCGCCGGCATCATCGTGGGCGTCATCTCGCTGACCGGGGTCGGCGCGCGGTTCTCGTCGCTGCTGCTCGGCATCGCCGACGCCAGCCAGATCCTCGCGCTCTTCTTCGCCATGTGCATCTCGATCCTGCTCGGGATGGGCATGCCGACCACGGCGGCCTATGCTGTCGCCGCCTCGGTCGTGGCCCCCGGGCTCGTGCAGCTGGGCATCCCGGCGCTCACCGCGCACTTCTTCGTCTTCTACTTCGCCGTGCTCTCCGCGATCACGCCACCCGTGGCGCTGGCCAGCTACGCCGCCGCCGGCATCTCCGGCGCCAATCCGATGGAGACCTCGGTCACGTCGTTCAAGATCGGCATCGCGGCCTTCATCGTTCCGTTCATGTTCTTCTACAACTCGGCCCTTCTCATGGAGGGGACGTGGATCGAGGTGATCCGCGCCGGGTTCACGGCCACCGCCGGGGTGTTCCTTCTGTCCGCGGGCGTCCAGGGCTGGTTCATCGGCGGGCGCGCCGCCTGGTTCCTGCGGGTCGGTCTGATCGTCGCGGCGCTCTTCATGATCGAGGGCGGCGTTCTCACCGACCTCATCGGCATCGGGCTCGGCGTCGCGATCTTCCTCGTCCAGCGTATCGCGCGCCCCGACCCCGACGCACGCCTGGCAGTGCGCGGGGCGGACTGACGGCGGGCGGGTCGACCGGGTGCGTCGGGTCGGCCAGTCCCCGACCGACCCGGACTTCGTTCAGGACCCGTACCGCTTCTACGATCGTGCCAGGGACGCGGGTCAGCTCGTCCGGTGGGACGACTACGACATGCCGGTCGCGACGACGTTCGCAGCGGTCGACCGGCTGCTGCGCCACCGCAATCTGGGGCGGGCGCACCCCGCACCGCCCCCGGTCCCCGAACACCTACAGGCATTCCAGGCCATCGAGGACCATTCGATGCTCGAGCTCGAGCCGCCGCGGCATACGCGCCTGCGGCGCCTCGTGCTCGGCGCCTTCACCTCGCGCCGCATCGCCGGCCTCGCCCCGGCGATCGAGACCACCTGCGAAGAGCTGATCGGCCGTTTCCCGGACGGCGCCTTCGACCTCCTCGAAACCTATGCCCGTCCGCTTCCGGTCATCGTGATCGCGCGTCTGATCGGGGTTCCGGCGGCGGATGCGGATCGCCTGCTCGCCTGGTCGGGCGCCATGGTTGCGATGTACCAGGCTCGCCGGAACCGCGCGGTCGAGGAGGCGGCGAACGCGGCGGCGGCCGCGTTCTCGGACTACCTCCGTGCGCAGATCGCCGCCCGGCGCCGGGCGCCCGCGGACGACCTTTTGTCCGCGCTCGCGGCCGAGGCCGGGGGCGAGCGACTGAGCGAGGACGAGCTGCTGGCGACCGTCGTCCTGCTCCTCAACGCCGGGCACGAGGCGACGGTCCACACCCTCGGCAACGCGGTGCGCGCCGTCCTTCTCCACGGCCTCGAGGCTGCTGCCGTCGAGACGACGGAGGCGGTGGTGGAGGAGGTGCTGCGCTGGGACCCGCCGCTCCATCTCTTCACGCGGCACGTCTATGCCCCGTTGGAGGTCGACGGCCACGCGCTGCACCCGGGCGACCGCGTGGGGTGCCTGCTTGCCGCCGCCGGCCGCGATCCGTCGGTCCGGGCCGATCCGCATCGCTTCGACCCGGCGAGGCCCGCCCCGCATCTCGCCTTCGGCGCCGGCATCCATTTCTGCGTCGGCGCGCCGCTCGCCCGGGCGGAGCTTGCCATCGCCCTCCGGACGCTGTTCCGCCGCCGGCCCATGCTCGCCCTTGCCGGCACCCCCCGCTACGCCGATCTCTATCACTTTCACGGCCTGTCCCGGCTTGACGTCACCGCGTGACCGGGCGCGCGCCCAGGGCCGGGGCATCGGCGCCTTGCCGCCTCATCGGCCACCCGGTACGAGGGGGCCCAGGTCAGGTCGGAAAGGCCCGTTTTGCGCATCCTCATCACCAACGACGACGGCATCAACGCGCCGGGCCTGAAGGTGCTCGAGGCCGTGGCGGCCGAGGTGGCGGGCGACGGCGGGGAGGTCTGGACCGTCGCTCCCGCCTTCGAACAGTCGGGCGTCGCGCACTGCATCTCCTACACCCACCCGACCATGATCGCCGAGCTTGGCGTGCGCCGCTGGGCGGCCGAGGGCTCGCCGGCCGACTGCGTCCTCGCCGCCGTCTACGACATCATGCGCGACGCGCCCCCCGACCTTGTCCTGTCGGGCGTGAACCGCGGCAACAACGCCGCCGAGAACGTGCCTTATTCGGGCACCATCGGCGGCGCGATGGAGGCCGCGCTGCAGCGGCTGCCCGCGATCGCCCTGTCGCAGTACTACGGCCCCGGCAACGTCGGTCTCGACGACCCGTTCGAGGCGGCGGCCGTGCACGGCGCCCGGACCGTGCGCCGTCTCCTCGAGGAGCGGGTCTGGGGCGACGGCGCCTACAGCGTCTTCTACAACGTCAACTTTCCCCCGGTGCCCGCGGCCGAGGTCCGCGGCATGCGGACGGCGCGGCAGGGCTTCCGCCGGGGCGATGTCAACTTCGGGGTGGAGCCGCACCTGTCGCCCTCCGGCCGCCGCTTCCTGTGGGTCAAGGGCGGCCGCCAGGATCTGTCGTCCGAGCCCGACTCAGACGCCGCGCTGAACCTCGACGGCTGGATCTCGGTGACGCCGATGCGCGCCGACTTCACTGCGCACGACCTCCTCGAGGACCTCAGGGCGCGGATCGGATGAACCCCGAGGAGGCGATGATGCGGCTCATCATGACGCTCCGCGGCCAGGGCGTCACCGATCGCCGCGTGCTCGAGGCGATGGAGAGCGTCG
>CAYMRW010000191.1:0-5178 GCA_964392825.1 uncultured Rhodobacterales bacterium | reverse complement strand
GCGCACACGCTGATCTGCACGCCCTTCGCCATCGCCATCCTGCAGGGCGCCTTCGCCGGTCTCGACCGCTCGCTCGAGGAGGCGGCCTACGACCTCGGCGAGACGCGCTTCTCGGCCTTCCGCCTGGTGACGCTGCCGCTCGTCATGCCGGGGATCGTCGCGTCGCTCCTGATCTCGTTCATCATCTCGCTCGACGAGTTCATCATCGCGTTCTTCCTTTCCGGCACCAACCCGACGCTGCCGGTCTACATCTGGGGGCTGATGCGCTTCCCCGGGCAGATCCCCGTGGTCATGGCGCTCGGCACCATTCTCGTGATCCTGTCGATCCTGCTGATCTCGGTGGCCGAGGCGTTCCGTCGCCGCGGCCTCGCGCGGTCTGGAAGTGCCGGCGGGGGCGTCCTGTGAGCGAGGCGATCGTCCAGCTCGAGGGGGTGCACAAGCATTACGGCAGCTACGAGGCTCTGAGCGGGATCGACCTCGCCATCCGGCCAGGCGAGTTCTTCTCGCTCCTCGGGCCGTCGGGCTGCGGCAAGACCACGCTTCTGCGGACCATCGCGGGGTTCGAGGACATCTCGGCCGGGCGGCTGATGCTCGACGGGCGCGACATGAACGGCGTGCCGCCGAACCGGCGGCCGACCAACATGGTGTTCCAGTCCTACGCGATCTTTCCGCACCTCACGGTCGCGCAGAACGTGGGCTTCGGCCTGCGCCGGAGGAGCGACGTCGATGCCGGCGCCCGGGCGGCGCTGGTCGAGGACGCGCTCGACATGGTCGGTCTCGCCGGCTTCGGGGGCCGGGCGGCGCATGCGCTCTCGGGCGGCCAGCGGCAGCGGGTGGCGCTGGCGCGGGCGCTGGTGCTGCAGCCGCGGGTGCTGCTTCTCGACGAGCCGCTGTCGGCACTCGACCGCAAGATGCGCGAGCAGATGCAGCAGGAACTGCGCCGCCTGCAGCGGCATGTCGGCATCACCTTCGTCCTCGTCACCCACGACCAGGAGGAGGCGCTGATCATGTCCGACCGCATCGCCGTCATGTTCGAGGGCGGCATCGCGCAGGTGGCGAGCCCCGAGGATCTCTACCGGCGGCCGGCGAGCCGCGAGGTCGCGGCCTTCATCGGCGTCATGAACTTCCTGCCCGGACGCTACGGCAACGGCAGCGTCGAGATCGCCGGGTTCGGCCGCGCCGCCGTGGCGCCCGACCAGCTCGTCGGCGGAAGCGAGCCCGGCCCCGTCACCGTAGGCATCCGGCCGGAGACGCTGGCCATCGTCTTCGACCGGGCGGAGGGCAGGAACGTCGTCGAGGGCCGCATCGCGGACCGCGCCTACTACGGCGACATGACCACCTACACCGTCCAGCTCGACGGGGCCGAGGCGCCCGTCGGCATCAGCGTCGAGAACCAGGAGGGCCGGCCGGTTCTGCGCGCCGGCGACCGGGCGCAGGTCGCCTGGGATCCCCGCGCGCTGGTGCTGTTCCCCGGTTGACCTCAGGCGTCGGGCGGGATCAGCCCGAGGCCGCGGAGATAGATGCCGATGCCGCTCTCGAGCAGGTCCTCGGGGGGAAACGGCGCTTTCGTGCCGGGGGAGCCGCGGCCGAAGAGTTCGACCACGCCATGGCTCAGCGCCCAAATATGGGCGGAGAACATCTGCGGCGGCGGCCGTCGGCCCGGAGGAATGTGTTCCGAGAGCGCCTCGGCCGACCGCTCCAGCGTGCGGAACGCCCGGTTGGCAGCAGCGGCGAGTTCGGGCGTGCGGTTGATTGAGATGCCCGACTCGAACATCGCCACGTAGTGGCCTGGGAACTTGCGTGAAAAAGCCAAATAGGCTCGGCCCGTCTGCTCGAACGCCGCGAGCGCCGAAGGCTGCCCGTCGTCGTAGGCGTGCTCCATCAGGTCGGCAAAGATGACGTAGCCCTGCCGCGCCGCCTCGGCGATCAGATCCTCGCGGCCCTCGAAGTGGCGGTAGACCGCGGCGGGCGTGACCCCGGCGGCCTTCGCGGCCTCGGACAGCGTGAACCCCGTCGGTCCCTTCTCCTCGATGAGCCGAAGGGCGGCGTCGACCAGGGCCTCCCGGAGATTGCCGTGGTGGTAGCCCCGCTTAGGCATCCCAGATCGCAGGCGATCCGCAGACCTGCGGATCGATCTCGCCCACGATGCCGGCATCCTTGCCGCTGTAGTCGACCTGGTTCAGGACAACGCGGATGGCGTTGAGGCGAGCGCGCCGCTTGTCGTCCGACTTTATGACGGTCCAGGGGGCGTGGTCGATATGCGTCCGCTCGAACATCTCGCCGATCGCCGCGGTGTATTCGTCCCAGAGCTCGAGGCCCTCGACGTCGATGGGGCTGAGCTTCCATCGCTTCAAGGGGTCCTTGGCGCGGGACAGCATGCGCCTCAGTTGCTCGGTCCGCCCGAGCGTCAGCCAGAGCTTGACGAGGACGATGCCGTCGTCGGTGATCGCCCTCTCGACCTCCGGCACCTGCTTGAAGAACAGCTCGCGCTCGGCCTCGGTGCAGAAATCGAAGACCTTCTCGACGACGGCGCGATTGTACCATGACCGGTCGAAGAAGACGATCTCGCCCGCGGTCGGCAGATGCGTGAGGTATCGCTGGAAGTACCACATGCCCGCCTCGCGGTTCGACGGGGCCGCGAGCGCCACGATCTTGGCCGTTCGCGGATTCAGGTGCTCCAGAAACCGCTTGATGGTCCCGCCCTTGCCCGCCGCGTCGCGTCCCTCGAACAGGACGACCACCCGCTTGCCGGTATTGATGACGTCGGCCTGCAGCTTGACGAGCTGGGTCTGGAGCGCCTCGAGCGTCTCCTCGTACTCGTCGCGCTTCAGCTTCTTGTCGTAGGGATAGCGGACCGAGACCAGGTCCTTCCCCTTGGCCGCGGCGATGTGCTCGCGCACGTCCCTCGGGATCTCCTTGTCGTAGTAGTCGATGATCTGCTGGGCGTTCTCGTTCAACATCCCGACCTCCGCCCGGAGGAGCCTAGGGCTGCCGCCCGGTCAGCGCAATCCGGCCCGCCGCGCGGCGCGGTCGACCGCGGCCGCGACCGCCTCGGGCGCGACGTGATGCGGCATGTGCCCGATGCCGTCGAGCAACTCGAGGTTGGCGCCCCCGATCTGCCCGGCCAGGACGACGCTGTGCACGTCGGGCGGCACGATCTCGTCGGCGGCGCCGTGCACGATCTCCACCGGCACGTCGATCGTCCCGTAGCGCGGCACCATCGCCGTCACGTGGGCCTTGAGGGCGTTCAACTGACGCGCGTTGGCCCGCAGCGAACTGCGCCGGACGGTGAGCTCCAGCCCGACCGCGTCGGCGTAGTCCTCGGGCGGCGATTGCGGCGCGAAGATGACGTCGATGATGGGTTTTGCCCGGGCCTCGGTGACGAAGGCCGAGATCAGCGGCACCATCGTCACGCCCCCCACCGAGGAGGCGTTGATGTCGTAGAGGAGGCCGAGCTCCCCCGGCCACGGCTGGGTCGCGCCCGAAACGACGACCAGCGCCGCGGCGTCGCGCTCGAGGCCCCAGCCCAGGGCCACGGCGCCGCCATAGCTGTGTCCGAGCACGATGGGGCGGGTGGCCCCGAGGACGTCGGCCGCGGCGCTCAGCATCCGGGCCTGCTCGATCGGGGTTTCGGCCTTAGCCCCGAACGGCCGCTCGTAGCGCGGCGCGGCACGATCGGTGTAGCCGAGTCCCGGCCGGTCGAAGACGATGACGCGGTAGCGGTCGGACAGGTGATCGACGAGACCCTGCGTGAAGTCCCGCGTGTTACCGCTCGCCCCGTGGATCAGGACGAGGTCGGGCCCCGATCCTCGCACGACGGCGTGCACCCGGCGCCCGCCGCCCACGTCGACGAGGCGGCCATCGGGCGGGAAGGTTGCGACCGCCGCAGCTTCCCGGCGGTCGGCGCGCCTGTCGACCCAGCCGCACCCGGCCACGACCGAGGCGGCGAGGGCGATGCTAACGCCCAACTTCAGCGAGATCATATGGCGTTGTCTGATATATCTGGTTGATCCAGTTGCCATATAGAAGGTGGCCGTGGCTGCGCCACCGGTTCGGCGGCAGCTGCGTCGGGTCATCGCAGGGGAAGTAGTTCCGGGGCACCCCGATCGGCGCGCCGGCCGCGACGTCGCGCCGGTACTCCTCGTCGAGGGTGTGACTGTCGTATTCGAGGTGGTTGAAGATGTAGAGCGCCCGGTGGCCCGGATCCTCGACGAGGCAGGGGCCCACCTCGTCCGAACCGAGCAGCGTCGTCAGACCCGGGGCGCGGTCGAGATCGTCCTGCCGCACCTCGGTCCATCGGCTGACGGGAATGACGCAGTCGTCCGAGAACCCGCGCAGATAGGGCGAGGCCGGCGCCAGGTTCGCATGCCGGAAGCAGCCGAACGCCTTCGCCGGCAGCATGTGCTTCCGCACGCCGTGGAAGTGGTGGATCATCGCCATGCCGCCCCAGCAGACGCCGAAGGTCGCGTGCACGTTGGTCTGCGTCCACTCCATCACCTCGACGAGCTCGTCCCAGTACGTCACCGCCTCGAACGGCAGATGCTCGATCGGGGCGCCGGTGATGATGAGGCCGTCGAAGCGCTCGGCCCGCACCTCCCGGAACGAGCGGTAGAACGCCTCCATGTGCTCGGCGGCCGTGTTGCGGGTCTCGTGGCCCGACATGCGGATCAGATTCAGGTCGATCTGCAGGGGCGTGGCGCCGATCAGGCGGGCAAACTGCGTCTCGGTCTGGATCTTCTTCGGCATCAGGTTGAGAAGGCCGATGCGGAGCGGCCGGATATCCTGTCGCTCGGCCAGCGCCTCCGACATGACCATGACGCCCTCGTCCGTCAGGACCTCGAAGGCAGGCAGGTCGGCGGGGATCTTGATCGGCATCGGCGGGCTCCGGTCGGAAGCCGTCAGTTAGCCGCCGCTTAGGCGCGTCTCAAGGGCCCGGGCGACGAGCTCGGTGCAGGCCGGCGCGTCGGTGGCCCCGGCGAGATCGGACGCGGAGATGGTGACGCCCCACCGGCTGGCGATGGCGCGATAGACGGGGGCCCGCCGGTCGAGCGCGCGGCGGTAGATCCACCGAACGAAGGCATCGGGGTCGACGCGATCCGGTGCCAGCCCGGTCAGCCGCAGGTACGCCTCCCACTCCTGGCGAAGCACGTCGGGGCGATAATACATGGGCTTCGGCGC